>CAYMQP010000114.1:0-11265 GCA_964392505.1 uncultured Bacteroidales bacterium | reverse complement strand
CTTTACCCCATGGTACAGGTAAACAGGTTCGGGTATTGGTACTATGTACTCCCGATAAAGAAGAAGAGGCAAAACAAGCAGGTGCAGACTATGTTGGATTGGATGATTATATCGATAAAATTCAGAAAGGCTGGACAGATGTCGACGTAATTATTACCATGCCGACAATCATGGCTAAAATAGGGAAATTGGGACGTGTCTTAGGACCCCGCGGTTTAATGCCGAATCCAAAAAGCGGTACAGTGACTATGGAAATTGGAAAAGCCGTCCAGGATGTAAAAGGCGGCAAAATCGATTTTAAAGTCGACCGTTTTGGTATTATACATTCTACTATTGGTAAAATGTCTTTTTCCTCGGATAAAATTGCAGATAATGCCCGGGAGTTCCTTCAAACTATTATTAAGTTAAAACCTGCTGCAGCGAAAGGTACCTATATTAGGAGTGTCTATATTTCCAGTACTATGAGTCCTGGTATTAGAGTCGATGCTAAAGCGATAGACGAATAATTAAAAGCTAAAACACTTTTAACATTATGACACGGGACGAAAAAATAAAGGTAATTGATAACCTTGCTCAATCAATAAGTGAATCTAAACACTTTTACCTCACCGATATTTCGGAATTAAATGCTGAACAAACTAACCAGTTGAGGAGAAAGTGTTTTGAGAAAGATATCAGGCTGGTAGTGGTTAAAAACACACTTCTTAAAAAGGCTCTTGAGAAAGTCGATGGCGAATACAACGAGTTATTCGATATAATTAAAAACTCAACTTCGATCATGTTTGCTGAAACAGGGAATGCTCCTGCTAAGCTGATTAAGGAGTTGAGAAAAATTATGGACAGGCCCTTACTCAAGGCAGCTTTTGTTGAAGCATCGCTTTATATTGGCGACGATCAGCTGGATTTACTTTCGAGTCTAAAATCAAAGGAAGAACTTCTTGGCGATATAATACTGATACTTCAGTCTCCCGCCAAGAATGTTATTTCTTTGCTACAGTCGGGTGGTAGTCAACTGACTGGTATTCTTAAATCTCTTTCTGAAAAAGAATCATAAAAAATAATTAATTAACAAATAAATAAAATGGCAGATTTAAAAGCGTTTGCTGAACAGCTAGTCAATCTTACTGTTAAAGAAGTAAATGAACTTGCTGATATTTTAAAAGAAGAATATGGAATTGAACCTGCTGCAGCTGCAGTAGCTGTTGCTGCTGGTCCTGCAGGAGCGGCTGAAAGTGCGGGTGCTGCTGAAAAATCATCATTCGATATTATTCTTAAAGCACCGGGCGGAGCTAAACTTCAGATTGTTAAACTGGTTAAAGAGCTTACAGGTCTTGGTCTGAAGGAGGCCAAGGAACTGGTCGATAAAGCACCTACTCCACTAAAGGAAGGTGTTGCAAAGGATGAAGCTGAATCACTTAAAAAACAACTTGAAGAAGCAGGAGCCGAAGTTGAACTTAAATAAAGAACTCTTTGCCATATAAGGCCTTACAGGTTTAATCCGACCCCAATCCCGGTTACACATGTGGTTATCGGGATTGGAAATCGGATTAAACCTTATCGTCGTTTGTATAAACTCAAGTTCAATATTTTATTATCGATATAATGTCAACAAATAACATTCCCCAAAGAATATCCTTTTCTTCATCAAAGAATCAGCTGGAATATCCCGATTTCCTTGAAGTACAGCTCAAATCATTCAGGGATTTCTTTCAGCTCGATACAACACCGGAACGAAGAAAAGAGGAAGGACTCTACCGGGTATTCAGTGAAAATTTTCCGATTTCCGATACACGAAACAATTTTGTTCTTGAATTTCTCGATTATTATATCGATCCTCCCCGATATTCTATCGATGAGTGCATCGAAAGAGGTTTGACCTATAGTGTTCCTCTTAAAGCGAAACTCAAGCTTTATTGTACCGATCCGGAACATGAAGATTTTGATACCGTGATACAGGATGTTTACCTGGGTACAATTCCTTATATGACAGAAAGAGGACTCTTTGTTATTAATGGTGCTGAGCGTGTAGTAGTATCGCAACTTCATCGTTCGCCTGGAGTATTTTTCGGTCAAAGCCTTCATGCTAATGGAACAAAATTATACTCAGCCCGAATTATTCCTTTTAAGGGTTCATGGATCGAATTTGCTACCGACATTAATAACGTAATGTACGCATATATCGACCGGAAAAAGAAATTACCGGTAACTACCCTTTTGCGTGCTATTGGGTATGAAAGCGATAAGGATATTCTTGAAATTTTTAATCTGGCCGATGAAATCAAAGTTTCAAAAACAGCTTTAAAAAAACTTGTAGGCCGAAAATTAGCCGCTCGTGTTTTAAAATCGTGGGTTGAAGATTTTGTTGACGAGGATACAGGTGAAGTTGTTTCTATCGAACGTAACGAAGTGATCATCGATCGTGAAACAGTTCTTGAAGATGAACATATCGATGAGATAATGGATTCAGGAGCAAAAGCTATCCTTTTGCATAAGGAAAACCTAAGCCAAACAGATTATGAAATTATATACAATACTTTGCAGAAAGATCCTTGTAACTCCGAGAAGGAAGCTGTCCTGCATATTTATCGTCAGTTACGTAATTCTGAGCCACCTGATGAGGCAACAGCACGCGATGTAATAGATAAGTTGTTCTTTTCCGATAAACGATATGATTTGGGTGATGTCGGCCGATACCGTATAAACCGTAAGCTGAAGTTAAACACCTCTATGGATGTTCGTGTGCTTACCAAGGAAGATATCATTGAAATCATCAAGTATCTCATCGAACTTATCAACTCAAAAACCGACGTTGACGATATTGACCATCTGAGTAACCGAAGGGTACGAACAGTTGGTGAGCAGTTATATAATCAGTTTGGTGTCGGACTTGCGCGTATGGCACGTACTATTCGTGAACGAATGAACGTCCGCGATAATGAAGTGTTTACGCCGATTGACTTAATTAATTCGAAAACATTGTCATCGGTAATTAATTCTTTTTTCGGGACTAATCAGCTTTCACAATTTATGGATCAGACAAATCCATTAGCCGAAATGACCCATAAAAGAAGAATGTCGGCCCTTGGCCCAGGAGGTTTATCACGTGAAAGAGCGGGTTTTGAGGTGCGCGACGTACACTATACCCATTACGGAAGACTTTGTCCGATCGAAACACCCGAAGGGCCCAACATAGGACTTATTTCATCGCTTTGCGTTTATGCTAAAATCAATAATCTGGGATTTATCGAAACTCCATATCGCAGAGTAAATGAAGGTCAGGTTAATCTTGGTGATGAGGGTGTTATTTACCTTAGTGCAGAGGAAGAAGAAGGCATGATCATTGCACAGGCCAATGCTCCTATTGCCGAAGATGGTAAATTCATCAATCAACGCATTAAAACCCGTCTCGATGCCGATTATCCGCTGGCTACTCCCAACGAGGTGCATATGATGGACGTAGCACCAAATCAGATTGCTTCTATTGCTGCATCACTTATTCCTTTCTTGGAGCACGACGATGCTAACCGTGCACTTATGGGATCAAATATGATGCGTCAGGCAGTACCTCTGATCCGGCCCGAATCCCCGATTGTAGGTACCGGTATTGAAGCAAATGTAGTACGTGATTCACGTCTGCTCATAGTTGCCGAAGGTGATGGAGAGGTTGAGTATGTTGATGCAAATGAAATTGTTGTACGGTACGATCTGAATGATGATGAGAAATTTGTAACCTTTGAGGGTGATCTGAAACGCTACAAGTTACCAAAATACAGGAAAACAAATCAGAATACCTGTATCAATCTGAAACCTGTTGTTTCAAAAGGACAGAATGTGAAGAAAGGGCAGATTCTCACTGAAGGTTACGCGACACATAATGGTGAATTAGCGCTGGGACGTAACCTCATGGTAGCTTTCATGCCATGGAAAGGCTATAATTTTGAGGATGCAATTGTTGTTTCTGAAAAAGTTGTACGTGAAGATATTTTCACTTCAATACATATCGAAGAACATTTATTGGAAGTACGCGATACTAAGCGCGGACTTGAGGAGCTCACTGCCGATATCCCAAATGTCAGTGAAGAAGCTACAAAAGATCTCGATGAAAATGGATTGATTCGTATCGGAGCTAATATTGTACCAGGGGATATCCTTATAGGTAAAATTACTCCGAAAGGAGAATCGGATCCTTCACCCGAAGAAAAGCTTCTCAGAGCCATATTTGGCGATAAAGCCGGCGATGTTAAGGATGCTTCACTTAAAGCATCACCCTCGCTTTTTGGGGTGGTTATCGATAAAAAACTATTCTCACGCTCGGTAAAAGATCGCAAGCTGAAAGCAGCAACAAAGACCATTCTCGATAAAATCGAAGAAGAATTCACACGGCAAACTAATGAACTGAAAGGTATGCTGGTCGATAAACTTTTTGCCTTAACGAATGGCAAGACATCGCAGGGAGTGAAGGATTATCTCAGTGTTGATATTATTCCGAAGGGTACGAAGTTTTCACAGAAGGTACTACAGGATATCGACTATTTTAATATTAATCCAAATAAGTGGACAACGGATAAATCGAAGAATGATATGATTTATAAGTTGATCCATAATTATATTATTAAGTTTAAAGAGATCGATGCCATTTACAAGCGTAAAAAATATAATATTACTATTGGCGATGAGCTTCCGGCAGGTATCGTCCAGCTAGCAAAAGTTTATATTGCTCAGAAACGAAAGTTGAAAGTTGGTGATAAAGTGGCCGGAAGACACGGAAACAAAGGTATTGTAGCCAAAATTGTACGGCAAGAAGATATGCCATTCCTCGAAGATGGTACACCAGTCGATATAGTGTTAAATCCACTGGGTGTGCCTTCACGCATGAACCTTGGCCAAATATATGAAACCATTCTTGGCTGGGCAGGTAAGGAGCTGGGGTTAACATTTGCTTCACCCATTTTCGATGGAGCAAAAATTGAACAAATCGAAGAATACACGAAAAAAGCCGGTATTCCAAGTTTTGGAAAAACATACCTGTACGATGGAGGAACAGGCGAACGGTTTGACCAACCTGCCACAGTAGGAGTTATCTATATGCTTAAACTTGGCCATATGGTCGACGACAAGATGCACGCACGTTCAATAGGTCCGTATTCACTCATCACACAACAACCGTTGGGAGGTAAAGCACAATTTGGTGGTCAACGGTTTGGTGAAATGGAAGTTTGGGCACTTGAAGCATTTGGTGCTGCTAATATTTTGCAGGAAATATTAACGGTCAAATCCGACGATGTAATTGGTCGTGCTAAAACATATGAAGCTATTGTAAAAGGTGAGCCATTACCAGCACCTGGTATTCCCGAATCGCTTAATGTATTACTGCACGAACTCAGAGGTCTTGGATTAAGCATTAATCTTGTTTAATGAATATTGTATTTTAAGCTCTTTATTGAAAACAGAATATAATTTATTGACGTATGTCATTCAGAAAAGAAAACAAAGTAAAAAGCAGTTTCTCAAAGATTGCTATCGGTTTAGCTTCTCCCGAAGAAATTTTGGAACGATCAAGCGGAGAAGTTTTAAAGCCGGAAACCATAAATTATAGAACTTACAAACCTGAACGTGATGGTTTATTCTGTGAACGCATATTCGGGCCTGTTAAAGATTATGAATGTCATTGCGGAAAATATAAACGCATACGTTACAAGGGCATTGTTTGTGATCGCTGTGGTGTGGAAGTAACTGAGAAAAAAGTACGCCGCGAACGCATGGGTCATATTTCACTTGTTGTTCCGGTAGCACACATCTGGTATTTTAAATCGCTTCCCAATAAAATAGGATACCTGCTTGGATTGCCTACTAAAAAACTCGATTCGATTATTTATTACGAACGCTATGTAGTTATCAATCCGGGTATCAAAGAGCAGGACGGTGTACAGTATCTCGATTTTTTATCGGAAGAAGAATACCTTGATATACTGGATTCACTGCCCAAAGAAAATCAATACCTCGACGATAATGATCCTGAGAAATTCATAGCAGGTATGGGTGCCGAAGCTCTATATCAATTACTGGAAAGGCTCGATCTGGATGATCTATCGTATGATTTGCGCCACAAAGCTAATACAGAAACATCGCAACAGCGAAAAAATGAGGCGTTGAAAAGGTTACAGGTTGTTGAAGCTTTCCGTGCTTCCAAAGGCGTTAATCGCCCCGAATGGATGATCGTAAAAGTAGTACCTGTTATTCCTCCTGAACTTAGACCTCTCGTACCACTCGATGGAGGACGTTTTGCTACTTCCGATCTGAACGATTTATACAGGAGGGTTATCATTCGTAATAACCGGCTGAAGCGGCTTATTGAGATCAAAGCGCCTGAAGTAATTCTTAGGAATGAAAAACGTATGCTACAGGAAGCTGTCGATTCCTTATTCGATAATTCACGTAAAGCAAATGCTGTTAAAACCGATGCCAATCGTCCGTTGAAATCACTAAGCGACAGCCTGAAAGGAAAACAAGGACGTTTTCGTCAGAATTTGCTTGGAAAACGTGTCGACTATTCTGCACGTTCAGTCATTGTTGTAGGTCCGGAGCTCGATCTGCATGAATGTGGTCTACCAAAAGATATGGCTGCAGAACTTTACAAGCCTTTTATTATCAGGAAATTAATAGAAAGAGGTATTGTTAAAACTGTTAAATCGGCGAAAAAGATTGTTGATAGGAAGGATCCAGTTGTTTGGGATATTCTTGAAAATGTACTTAAAGGACATCCGGTATTACTAAACCGGGCTCCTACACTTCACAGGCTTGGAATACAAGCCTTTCAACCAAAATTAATCGAAGGCAAAGCTATACAGTTGCATCCTTTAGTTTGTACTGCATTTAACGCCGATTTTGATGGTGACCAGATGGCTGTGCATTTGCCACTAGGCAATGAGGCCATACTCGAAGCGCAACTGCTTATGCTGGCATCCCATAATATCCTGAATCCTGCTAACGGAGCCCCCATTAGTGTACCCTCGCAGGATATGGTTCTTGGACTTTACTATATGACTAAAGCAAAAGAAACCGAAGACACCGAAAAAGCTTTAGGTGAGGGAATAACTTTTTATTCACCGGAGGAAGTTAATATTGCTTACAATGAAGGTCGTATCGATTTACATGCCATAATCAATGTAAGAATTCAGGAAGAAGGTGAATCAAAAGTCGTAAGTACCACAGCAGGGCGCGTATTATTCAATGAATCGGTACCCGACGAAGTTGGATTTATAAATGAATTACTGACAAAAAAATCGTTACGGGAAATCATTGGTAAAGTATTGAAAAGAACCGGTATAGCTCGAACATCGCGTTTCCTCGACGATATTAAAAATATGGGTTATACTATGGCATTTAAAGGCGGATTATCATTTAACTTGGAAGATGTTATAGTACCATCGCAAAAGGATGAATTTGTGACCGAAGGATACAATCAGGTTGATGAGGTAATGAATAACTATAATATGGGATTCATTACGAATAATGAACGGTATAACCAGATTATTGATATCTGGACTCACACAAATGCGAGGCTAACGCAAACACTTATGAAACAACTTTCGTCCGATAAGCAGGGATTTAATGCTGTATACATGATGCTCGACTCGGGTGCACGGGGATCGAAGGAACAAATCCGTCAGCTTTCGGGTATGCGTGGTCTTATGGCAAAACCTCAGAAATCTGGTGCAACAGGTTCTGAGATTATCGAAAATCCGATTCTTTCGAACTTCAAAGAGGGATTATCGGTTCTCGAATATTTTATTTCTACTCACGGGGCTCGTAAGGGTCTTGCCGATACAGCTCTTAAAACAGCCGATGCCGGTTATCTTACCCGTCGTCTGGTCGATGTTTCACAAGATGTAATTGTTACCGAAGAAGATTGCGGAACCTTACGCGGGCTGGTAGCTACGGCAATTAAAAATAATGAAGAGCTTGTTGAGAGTCTTTCGGAACGAATTCTTGGAAGAACTACGGTCCACGATGTGTATCATCCGATGACTGGAGATCTTATTGTACCTTCAGGCGAGGAAATAAACGAAGATATTGCATCGGCTATTGAGGATTCTCCCATAGAGCAGGTTGAAATCCGTTCGGTATTAACCTGTGAATCGAAAAAAGGTGTTTGTGCAAAGTGTTATGGTCGGAATCTGGCTACAGGACGGATGGTACAAATAGGAGAAGCAGTGGGTGTTATTGCTGCACAATCGATTGGTGAGCCCGGTACCCAGCTGACACTCCGTACATTCCATGTGGGAGGTACCGCATCGAATATTGCAGCCGAATCGAGTGTGTTTGCTCGTTACGATGGAGTTATCGAGGTCGATGAACTTCGCACGGTTGAGAAAGTGGATGAACAGAAGAAGAAAGTCGACATTATTATTGGACGTTTGGCTGAGCTACGGATTATTGATAAGAAAACAGGTATTTCACTTGCTACTCATAATGTACCTTATGGTGCAAAATTGTACGTTAAGAATGGTCATGAAGTGAAAAAAGGTGATCCTATCTGCGATTGGGATCCTTATAATGCCGTAATTATTTCTGAATCGGCAGGAAAAATCTCTTTCGAGAATGTGATTGAGGGTATTACCTTTAAAGAGGAAAGTGACGAACAAACAGGTTATCGTGAAAAGGTTATTATTGAAACCCGTGATAAAACGAAGAATCCAATTATAAAGATATTATCGTCGGGAGGCGATGTACTTAAATCATATAATTTACCGGTGAGTGCTCACCTTGCTGTAAGCGAAGGAGATACTGTTAAAGCCGGTGAAATTCTGGTTAAGATACCACGGGCTGTCGGAAAATCGGGCGATATTACAGGCGGCCTGCCACGTGTAACCGAACTTTTTGAAGCCCGAAATCCATCAAATCCGGCTGTCGTATCTGAAATCGATGGCGAAGTCTCATTTGGTAAAATAAAGCGAGGTAACCGCGAAATCATTATTACTTCAAAATCGGGCCAGGTAAAAAAATACCTTGTACCTCTATCAAAGCAGATATTGATTCAGGAAAATGATTATGTTAAAGCTGGGATACCACTCTCCGACGGTGCAATCACGCCTGCCGATATTTTGTCGATTAAAGGACCAACAAAGGTTCAGGAGTATATAGTTAACGAAGTACAGGAAGTATATCGTTTGCAAGGTGTAAAAATTAATGATAAACATTTTGAAATTATTGTACGCCAGATGATGCGTAAAGTGGAAATTGTAGATCCGGGTGATACAAAATTCCTTGAACGACAGGTTGTCGATAAATGGGAATTTATGGAAGAGAACGATTGGATATTTGGTAAAAAGGTAGTTACTGAGGCTGGCGATTCTCAAAGTCTCAAACCGGGACAAATAATCACTGCCCGTAAGTTACGTGATGAAAATTCAGTAATCAAACGAAAAGATATGAAACTTGTAGAAGCCCGCGATGCAGTTCCGGCTACTTCAGAACAAATTTTGCAGGGTATTACCAAAGCTGCTTTACAAACGCAAAGTTTCATGTCGGCAGCATCGTTCCAGGAAACTACCAAAGTGCTTAATGAAGCCGCGATTTATGGTAAAGTAGACGAGCTTGAAGGCTTAAAGGAAAATGTTATTGTCGGACATTTAATTCCTGCCGGTACGGGAGCTCGTATCTACGATACACTTATAGTAGGTTCGAAGGAGGAATACGAAAACATGGTTCAAGGATCGGAAGAGGAAACTGAAACTGAAGCAGAAACCGAAACCGAAGCAAGAATATAATTTAAATCATCCAATTACTATGGAAGAAAAAAAGGATAACAAAAACCAGATTAATATTGAGTTGAAAGAAGAGGTCGCTCAGGGAACCTATTCTAACCTGGCCATTATAACACATTCATCTTCCGAATTTGTAATCGATTTTGTGCGCATTATGCCTGGTATACCCAAAGCTAATGTGCAATCGAGGGTTATTCTTACACCTGAGCATACAAAGCGCCTTCTGCTTGCCCTGAAGGATAATATAGCAAAGTTTGAATCGGTGCATGGTCCTATAAAAGATATCGAGGGAGGAGGTGTACATCACATTCCGCTTAACTTTGGAGGACCTACTGCACAGGCATAATAAAAAAACCCGCTTTATGGCGGGTTTTTTTTATTATTAATACTCTATAGTTTTTCAAACTGTAAAAATAATCATTAAAATTTATATGAATTATCTTCAATTAATTTATCTGCAATTCTTCTTCTGGCATCTTTTACATTTACACCGGCTACCTCTGTTAAGATATCAGCAGCTTTGGCGAGTTTAGCAGCCTCTGCAGGTGCAGCGAATGAATAAATAGCATCCATTGCTGATTTCCGGACTTTTACAACCGAATCGAAGATTAAAACGTCTAAAATATCTTTATAAAGCGATATTGCTGTATCACCCTTCATACTTTCCAGTTTTTGAACGCGCAATGCTGAAGATTCCGTAACATAAATTTCCATGATTATTACAGCTATGTTATTCAAAATTTCCTGTTCGTGTACCAGCGTTTTTTCGTATTTTTTTGATGCACCGTGAATTAGAAGAAGAACTAACTTCTTGAAATTCTTAATATACCTCATTTTTTCCTTATAATAATCTTCTTTTTCAGCTTTCCCGTCTGTAATTTTATCGATGTTTGTATATAATTTTTCAGCTTCACCAAAAAGGTCAAATTCTCCCTTCATAGCTCTTTTCATGGCCGTATCGACTACCAGCATAGTATTGATTTCATTTGTGCCTTCAAAAATCCTGTTGATTCTGGAATCGCGGTAAGCCGTTTCTACTATCATTTCAGCCGAATAACCCATACCACCATGAATTTGTACAGCCTCGTCAACAATGAAGTCGAGTACCTCCGAGCTATAAACTTTCAGTATGGCTGCTTCAACCGCATAATGACTAATGGCATCTATAGAGGCTTTCCCCTGGTCGCATCCTTCTGCTTTGTACTTTAACATCAGATCGTCGATATCCTTACTTACTCTGTAATTGGCCGATTCGGCGCCAAATGTCTTTATTACCTGTTGGGCAAGTTTATGTTTGATGGTTCCAAAGGTCGAAATCAGAACACCAAATTGTTTTCTTTCGTTAGCATATTGTACAGAGTCGTTTATGGCCTTTTTAGCAGCTCCCAGAACATTGGCTCCCAGTTTAATTCTACCCATATGAAGAATGCTCAGGGCAATCCTGAATCCTTCACCACGCCTGCCAAGTAAATTTTCTGCCGGTAT
Source organism: uncultured Bacteroidales bacterium (assembly GCA_964392505.1). Lineage (GTDB taxonomy): Bacteria > Bacteroidota > Bacteroidia > Bacteroidales > UBA10428 > UBA10428. The sequence continues at coordinate 13 of CAYMQP010000114.1, read as the reverse complement.
TTTTAAATCGTTG
>CAYMQP010000113.1:264-11296 GCA_964392505.1 uncultured Bacteroidales bacterium | reverse complement strand
GATATCGGTTGTATCCAGCCTATCATATTCTCTGATGTTACTAAACAGATTCCAATGATGGATTCCATCCTGAAATTTCTCAAGACTAATATAAGGCAGTAAATTCTTAAGGCTATTTTGTGAGCGTGTCGAAATACATAATGTTATAAATACAAACCACAGTATAACATAAATGAAATGTTTCATTTTTTCATTGTATAATACCTACACTATTCATTTAATTTTATATCGAATGTATAAATAATAAGCTGTATCAGGCTAGCTCAGATCATCAGTTTTTCAATAAATAATTCTTTCATTTCGAAAACAAACCAGATTATAATAGTGATTTATAGGGTTTACTAAAATAGATGAATTTAGCTATTATTGATTCGATACTAACTGTTTTGTTTGATATATTTGTTATACAACAAAAATAAACCACTATGAGTGACACACCCCAAAAGAAGATTGAAGAACTTGAAAACAAAATTACCTACCTGAGTAAATTACTTGCAAAGTCCTTTACCTATGCTCAAGACGATCCGGATACATTTTTACAAAATGCCCGGCGAACCACCGAAGCCATATGTAAATTTATTTATCAGAAAGAAATAGGTGAAGAACCCAAGAAGAAGATGATGCTGAGCGATTTAGCACGGGAGTTATATAATAAGAAAACTATACCTGAACGTATTGGAATTCTGATTGGCACTATTCAAACTTACGGTAACTACGGTGCACATGCTCAGGAAGATTTTTCAGAATCGACCCGTGAATGGATTGCTCCCTGCCAAACTGCTTTGGCAAATTTATCCAACTGGTTTTTCCTGGAATATATGAAAGGGGAAATACCCTCCGATCTGGCAGGTTCAATTCAAGATTATGCCGATAGACCTATGAACGAACCCATTAAAGATTTGGTGACTGAGAGTACTCATTCGAAAAAAAAGTCGAAACCATGGATATTTGTTGCTACAACAATTATAGTACTAACAGGATGTTATTTGTTATATACGCTTGTTTTAAATAATCGTACTAACAAATCCAGCAAAATATCTGCCGAACAAGCTGCTACTACCGGAACAGAGTCTGGTTCATTACAGGTACCAACCGACGCTGAAGCTCAATTGGCTGAAATTACCGGCAATCTGGAACCATTTCCCAATGCGACAAGAATAGCAGTGTTATATTTTGATTCGGACGATCCGAATATTCAGAATCTGAGAAAAGGTTTAGCCGATATGATGATAACGGATTTATCAAAATTCAGAACGCTGAATGTAATCGAGCGAGCTAAACTTGAAGAAATCATTAAAGAACAGGATCTGAGTAATTCAAAGCGATTCAATAATACCACGGCAACCAGAATAGGCAAGTTACTGGGAGTGGAATGCATTCTTATAGGTTCGTACTTTGAAATGATGGGAGCCTTGCGAATCGATGCACGGATTATAGATGTTGAGACCGGAAAAGTATTGAAATCGGAAGGAGTTGATGGACCGACTAATGAATTCTTCTCACTGGAAAAAGAACTGGTTAAAAAACTGATCACACAACTCGATGTTAAACTTAACGATCAGAATAGAAAATACCTCATTCCGACCGATAAAAACAATATTACTTACGAAAATAGCCTAATGTTTTCAAAAGGACTGGAGTATTACGATAAAGGTGAACTTACAAAAGCAAAAGAGATATTTGAAACTCTCCTGAAAGAATACCCTGAGTTTGAACCAGCCAAAAATGCCTATAACCAAATAAATATATAAGATATGCTTAGAGGTTTCATCCTAATCTTCTCTTTAACATTTGTATTAAATACTTCAAATGCAACTACCCTGGCAATTTCTTATTTCGACAACAACAGTGGGATTTCGAAATATAATTCCCTTTCCAAGGGTATTGCCGATATGCTGATAACCGATTTGTCGAAACTCGAGAATATTACCATTGTCGAAAGAGAAAAACTGGAAAGTCTGTTAAATGAAATTAAGCTGGGGCAAACAAAATATTTCGATCCACAAACGGCTCAAAAACTGGGAAAAGGATTAGGAGCCGAAAGCATTCTTACGGGATCATTTCTGATAGTTGATAATATGCTACGGATCGATGCCCGCCTGATCGATGTTGAAACATCTCAAATTATTATGGCAGAACAGGTTTCGGGAATTACCACTGATTTTTTCCGGCTGCATGCCGAGCTTGTAAATAAATTGAGCAAATCGCTTAAAATACCCAGGCAACAAATAAATGCTATTCAGGCAAACTTCAGTCCCGTAGATGTTGATGCTGTTGTTGCTTATTCCGATGCCATCGATGCTAATGACCAGGGATTGAGTGAAGATGCCCTGAATATCCTTGAAAATACTGTGAAGGAATACCCTGAGTTTATTCAGGCCAAATCAAAACTCGATAAACTTAAAACGTGGATGCTTGAAGCGGAAAAGAAACGAGAGGAACTCCTTGAAGCTGAAAACGCAAGGAAAATGAAGGAATTATCGTTGGACGACCCCAAACTTGGAACTAGTATCAATAATCATTGGGGAACTCTAATCTCCTCGAATAATTATACACAATTGCTTTTCTTTAATCAGCATCTTAAAAAACTTGGAATCAATTCTGATGAGAAGATGTTTGGAGAGGCTTCGCCCTTAACATTTGGCGAAATGATGCTTTACTATGATTGTATCGCCTATACCCAACTAAAAAAACACGATGAAGTAATAAATAACTGCATCCTTTTTATCGATAAGTATCCCACAAGTTTATATTATTCCGGAGTTAAAGCATCGCTCGATGGTTCAATGAAAGAAATCGAGTTAAGGAGAGAGGGGAAGGCCAAAATTGAAGAAACCATAACAAAAAAGCGATTTGAAATATATACTGAATATCTCGATAGATGGGATATGAATTACATTTCTAAATTCATCAATGAAGAAAAGAAAAAAGAATTCGGCAAACTATGCCGCAATGAAATAATAGATCACCTGAAAAATGTGAATAATCCACCTGAAGATTTTGATTTTTATGATCTGGAAGACCTATTTGAAATTGCGAAAAGTTTTGGGCAGACAGACCTGATGCAGGAATTAGTGGAAGTTGCATTCCATTTGTATTCAGGCACAGATGATGAAGAATACGCATACTCGCTTCTTGAAGATTTAAATGAATATGAGGAAGAGGAGATCGATCGGGCAGAAAAAAAACAATACTATGAGCAAGAAATTCAAAGCAAACCTATTGAAGAATATCATAAATTGTTACAATCGACTTATCAGATTCGGAAATGCGGAATGAATGATGAACTTTATGAATTATCGGTGGCATATCTTAAATACAGCGAGGAGAATAAACCTTCCGAAGCCGGTAAATGGAGAAAAAGTGCATGGGATAACATATTTACATACTGCAGCTCTACAGGTAATATTGATACCTACCAAAATTTTCTTGATCGTTACAAAGAGGATAGTATTTGTAAAGCCTATCTATCGGATCAGTATCCTAAGAAATTACGTGAATACGAGCAGGATTTAAGAGAACTTAAAAGTGAAGAAAACCGATACAGGGAGGATTTTTTAATTTACCCGTTACAATTAAAATATAATCTGGAACTGGCAAATATATATCGCGAGTGTCACCAGTATTTAAATGAAATTAAAGTTCGATCAAAACTCGTAAAGGAATATCCGCTCGATGAAGAATCGCTTGGTATTCAATACTACGGATTATTTATTGCTTACAGAGATTACGGATTATTTGATGAAGCTCGAAAAATTCACACCATTATGCAGCAAAAACTTCCAAAAAACTTATACACATCTACAATTAACGATCTGATTAGTTTTATGCCAAAATAAGGTTTAAAAAGAAAGCTCAGTATGACAGCTAATGCAGATAGTAAAACAAAGATTGACACACTAAATCAGGAAGCCTGGGAACTGAAGTATGAAAACCGTAAACGAGCACTCGAAATCGGGCAGGAAGCTTTAAAACTATCCGATCAAATTAATTATTCCCTGGGAAGAGCACACGCGTTATTGATTATCTCAGTAATACAATTTTGGCAAGCCGACAATGAACCCTATCTGGAAAATCTCATGAAAGCAGAGAAGGTATTCCGTAATAATAACGAATATCTTGGTCTCGCCCGCACTCAGATTTATATCAGCAGCATCTTTGATTCGTACGGTGAATACAACCAAGCAATAAGCTACTGCTACGATGCAATACGGCTGTGTGAAGAATACCAGTTTGCGGTTGAAGAAGCTGACACCTTAACCACATTAGGTCAGATAAACATCAGGATTGAGGATTATCCGAAAGCCATCGAATCGTTCGAAAAAGCGCTGGAGATACGACTGAACCTAAATGAACAAATGGCTGCAGGATCGTCATACAATTTACTCGCCCGAACCCATTTATTGAACAACAAGTTTGAAAAATCGCTTCATTACTATAATAAAAGCCTGGAATTACGGCAGCAAATCAATGATAATATTGGTCTGCCCTGGACAATGTTGGGGCTTGCAACATTATACGAAAAAAAAGGAGAATTGACGGAGGCTATAAGGTATTACGAACATGGACTAAAACTTAACCGCGAGTTGAAAGATAAACGCTATCAACTACTATGTCATATAGGATTAGCCAAAATACTTTTAAAAACAGGCGAAAACAAGAAAGCAGAAGAGTTATTGAAAACGGCCCTAGCACTTGCCGGTGAAATCCAGTCAAAACCGATGCTTGCCGATGTATATTATGCATTGTCGCTTCTGTTCGAAAATAAGAAGAACTACGAATTATCGCTTCAGTATTATAAGCAATACAATAGCATAAAAGAAGCTGTAAACAGTGCCGAAACAGCCAATAAACTTAAAAACCAGCAAATTGCATTTTCGATCGAGAAATCACAAAAGGAAGCAGAAATTTATCAGCTGCGTAACGTTGAGTTAAAAAATGCTTTCGAAGAGGTAGAGCGAAAAAACTCTGAAATCACCGATAGTATTAACTATGCAAAACGTATACAAAGAGCGGTGCTGCCACCTGAGAAACTAATAAAGGACCTTTTACCCGATTCGTTCCTATTATACTTACCCCGCGATATTGTAAGCGGCGATTTTTATTGGGTAACCGAAGCACACAATAAAATATATTTTACTATTGCCGATTGTACCGGTCATGGTGTGCCCGGAGCACTTCTGAGTATTATTGGTAAAATCGGTTTGGATCGCACAATCAACGAATTTAATATACAATCTCCTGCTGAAATATTGGATAGACTGAATAGTCTGCTAAAAGAAACCTTTGCTACATCGGAAGATAGCATGAAAGATGGTATGGATATCGCACTTTGTTCTTTCGATACCGCTAGTTACATGCTGGAATATGCAGGGGCTAAAAACTCACTTTACCTTATCAGGAACGATGAACTTATTACCTATAAAGCAGACCGGATAAGTATTGAAAGTACCGATGAGGAAGTACATTTTACCAATCACACAATACAACTCGAAAAAGGAGACGTAATCTATGTGTTTTCTGACGGATATGCCGATCAGTTTGGTGGAGCTGATAATACAAAATTTATGATAAAGAATTTGAAAAGTCTGCTGGTTGAGATACATGCGAAGCCTGCAAACAATCAAAAGAAAATTATTGAAGATCGCTTCGTTTCCTGGAAAGGTGGAAACGACCAAATTGATGATGTAAGCATATTAGGCGTAAAATTCTAAGAAAATATCTTTTGGAGAATATGTAAAATTATATTCTCCAAAAGAATACATACTTATAAAATCCCGACTCTATAAAAAGTTTTTATAATTATTAATTCTTTTGCTTTGAGCGGGTACTCAATCCAAATGGTAAATACAACGGACAAAAATTTACCAGACTTGTTAGCACAAAAATAACTGCCAGCACAAGTAAAACAATACTCAGTGTACCGGTAAGTACATTGGTAAAAAACAGTATCGCTATTACAGCAGCGATAACGAACCGGATAATTCTATCGGCGTTTCCCATGTTCTTTTTCATAACTTATATTTTATTATTTGACAAAAATTGAATAAACAATACAATACCCGTTACCAGTAAGATACAGGTCAGGCAAACCATAACAAATTTCATTACGTTTTGCTTGATATTTTTATCTGATTTAATCGACATTATATAAATGCATTATACCCAATAACAAATTAAAAACCTTAAAGTTTTAAATAGATTATATGTCATGATATATTAATTAATTGGGTTAAAATTTCAAAGCTGTAGCACATTGAACTACCAGTTATACTTACATAAAATTTGTTATTTTTTTATAACTATTACGGTTGTCTTTGAAACAAAAGGGTAAATTTCATTGATATCTTTATTTTTCATCGAAATGCATCCTAGTGTCCAGTTAAACTTTAAATCAATAAGGTTATCCATGCCCTGAGGAACGCCATGTATGCCAATTTCCCCTCCGATCTTAGCATTTTCCGGAATGCTTCCCTCTCGTTTCGCTTCGTTATGCTTCCGCCACGAATCACCGGTTGGATAATTAATCCAGATAAATTTTGACCATGACTTGTGTGGATATTTTGATACCATATTGAAAATTCCTTCCGGGGTGCATTCATCGCCCTGTCTTAATTTATCATCCACCGGATTTTTCCCAAATACCACAGGATATTCCTTAACGATCAGTGTATCACAAAGAATAGAAAGCTTATAATCCGATTTATCGATATGAATTGAAATATCATTTTGATTTATTTCCCTTGTTTCTAATAACTCAGCCAGTGGTGTCCCGTAATTTTTATATTCGCTCTCTTCTGCCTTGCAGGAAAATAAAAAAATACAAAAAGTCACTATGGCTGCAATTCTTGATATCATTAACAGTTTTATTAGCTATTAAATATAATCTTTAATCCTTTTACTATTGAAGTAATTTTCTTTCCTTTAAAAACCCTTCAGCATAAAAGTAGCATACTATTACAAAATCAGGGATATAATTAAATTGCATTTACTAGTCGTATCTGAAAATTGCTTTATAAAAGATTTTCGACAATGTAGACTTCTTTATCATCATTATCAAAAACAATAACGATCTTATTATTGATTGTATCAAAATTGGCTTCCATTGGGTATCGTGTAGCTTTTTCAACACTGTCAAATTTCTGATCGATATATTCAGAAAAAACTGGTTCACAATAGGCATTACTTGTCCCAACTTTATTTGTTATATCTGAATTATACAATTCAATAAACATTACCTTATCATGAGAACCAGAAATTTTATAAGCTAATGAATAATTTTTCCCATCTATCTTAAAAACGGTAATTAATTCAATCTGATAATCTGAAAATTTAAAACCCTGATCGGCATTGTTTCTCCGAAAATTTTTACATGAGAACAAAACAATACTAAGAGTCCCTATGGCGATAATTCTTGATATCATTATTTATTCTCGTAGCTGTTATATAGCCATTATTTTCGTTACTCATCAATTAATTTTTGACTACTATAATTAAGTATATCAGTTATTATGTCTGATCCTTTTTAGTGATCCCGATCCACCTTGGCGTGCCATTCAAATAATTCTTGTATGCATCTCCAAAAGTATTAAGGCAATATTTTTCTTCCAATTTTGCTTCTTCATTAAAGCAAAATACCATAACAATAGTCAGGAAGATAAAAATCCATGACCCGGCTGCCAGACCCGAACCCAAACAAATTAAGAATGTAGCCAGATACATAGGATGGCGTGAAATCCTGTATATCCCATTTTTTATTAACTGATCCGATGGGGTTTTAATAAAATTGAAGGTTGATATTAATAATAGTATAAGACCAAAACAAAACATGGTAAATCCGATATAAAACCAAGCTGTCCTAAATTTTAACGGTAAAAAAAAAGAATATGCCATTGCTGTAAACCATACAAGATTAGCAACGATTGCTGTATATTTTTCGCACCTGTTTCGTTTCAGCCCCGGAGGCTCGTGACTTCTTTTTCTGATATTTTCACCGGCAAACATAATAACCAGCATCTGCAAAATAAAAACACTCATAAATAGCCAAGCGTTCCAAAAACCTAATTTTAAATTGGGAATAAAAGTCATTCTATTGTTTTTAGTAATACAAGAGTTTCAGTATCATTAACTTGGGAATAATAAATCAATCTTTTTGTTAATTAGTAATCTTTATCGACCTATTTAAATGAGCAGAATCACGATCAAATTTATATATATTTATTTTGCTCCATTCGCATATACCAGCGAATTAATCCTCTCATTAAGGCAGTACACGATACATTTTAATTACACGAGTTAAGAATTTCTACTTACATGTCTACAAGGTGCAAACCCCGCTTTTTAACTGCTGAAGTATCGCGGTGAAGTAAAGCCATTTTATATTTGTGTTTGAATCCTGCGGTTTAATCGCAGCGCGGGACGACAAGCGGCTATGCGTTCTACAACTTGTTGGCGGCTGTACTTTATTTACTTTAATCCATTATATAGATTCCATGTGTTGTTCCAAACCACATTCTACTATCAGGAGCTTGTTTAATTGTCCAAACTTGTGTATTTGAAAATGTTACTTCATTTATATACCAATCATGACCATCATATTTTCCATAAATTCCATTATGATAATTTCCTACCCACCATAAATTATCCTGATCATCAATTGCTAATGAAAAAAGCATAGCATTTACATCTAATGTATGAACTTCTATAATTTCCCCATCATATTTTATAATTTCAATATTAAAATGAGGTGCAGAAGAAAGAGAATAATCTACATCTCCAAAAAGTTCATTACGGCTATTAATTATTATATCCCCCCAATAATATACGGAATATCCTAAGTCTTCTTTTGTATAAATCTGCCAATTGCTTCCGGAAATTTTTATCAAACAAGATTGGCCTACATATTTATTATTACCTGCCACCCAAATATTGTTTTTATTATCTAATGTTATACTATGTACACCATTAACTGGTAAATCAGAATTGTCGGGCGTATATATATATAAATCTGTACCGTCGTATTTAGCGATTCCTCCTTGTCCTGTACGACTAGTATTAAACCAAATGTTATCGTCATGGTCAATAGCAATTGATCTGACATTGTCATTCGGTATTTCATTATTTTCTGAATTTAAAAATACAAAAGTCTCGCCATCATACTTTATTAATGCATCTGTACCAATCCAGACATTATCTTTACTGTCAATTGCTATATCTTCTATTACACAACTATCAGGTAGGATTGTATTATTCCAATTATAAACAAGCCCGCTACCGTCGGGATTATATTTAATTAATCCTTGTTTATATGTACCTAACCATGCTGTACCTTTAGAATCAAATGCAATTGAGTAAATCCAGTAATCATTAATGTTTTCCAATTCAATTTCTTTAGTAGTTGGTTCATTATCCTCTTCTTTTTTACAAGCAGTCAGTATAACTAATAATAATAGAATGGAGAATGTTTGTTTCATTGTTTTTTATTAAAGATGCTTCATTTAGTTAATCGGTTGTTCAATAAAGTGTTGCCACACAACGGGCTAGGTATATGGATAGTTGGCGTTTTCAAAGCTCTTTCTTATCATGTTACAATTTATGCTGAATAAAAGTACAAAACTTATGCTAACTACCGTCCCGTCAATTAACTATATACCATGTTATCGGTTGGATTTTGTAAAGATGTCAAAACAGTTATTCCTTTTTATATAGGTATTTAAATGCTTTATAATAAGCTGGAAGAGCAGCAGACCTATGATCCTCGTCAATAATTATATGTGAGGTTACATCAAGCGATGGGATATTTTTCTTTATAAGACAATTTTTAAGATCTGCAAATCCTTTTAGCATAGTTCCACTTTCTTCTTCACCAACAGTTATATATATGGCTTTTATATTCGAGAGTTCTTCTGAATTCATAATATTTAAACTATCAAGCAATGAGAAATCATTATAGTTTAGTGAAGGGCTCCCCAGGAAATATTTTTGAAACAAATCAGGTTCTTTGATTACGGTATAAGCACCAAAAAGACCTCCATAAGAATATCCGAAAAAACCTCTATTTAAAGTATCAGAATTAAACTGAGCCTCTACCATGGGAATGAGTTCATTTTTAATGAATAGCAGGAAATTGTCTGCCCCACCGGTAACGCCCTTGGTTCCAATAGAATGTGAGGAGGATATGTCATATTCAGGGATATGATAAGGTGTGAGGTCTCTGGTCCTCTCCATTAAAAAATCATTGAAATTACCTTCGTTCCCAATTCCAACAACAATAACTGGTTCTATTGCCTGAGAAAAATTCAGGTAATAAAGTATTCCTGGCGTAATCTTTGAACCAAGCCAATAATCAACACAGTAAACGAATGGATATTTATAGGTTGAATCATAATCTTCTGGGATAATAATATCGATAACATAGTCTGCATCTTGAACATATTCTGAAGTTGTTCTATATTGGATAGAGGGCGTCTGACAAGAAATATTATTGATTATCAGTATGCTGATCACATTAATTATTATAATGAGCTTTTTCATGGCAAAAGAATTTAATGTTTTAGTAATAATTTGATATGCCTTTATTTTGGTTTTGTATATCCGCCATTTATTTCCAAATCCTTTTCTTTGTCTTCAAAAATATTAGCGATAACGGTAAATTGTATGAGTAGTGGCAGATTGCTTGGCAATTCCCTGTCAAATCGTTACATTGATTAAGCGGGCGACAATCCTTGATATTTCGCACTATCTCTACCATTATTTGTACAAAGTGTTAGGCATGGTTTATCAATTTATATTAAAGTAATGATTAATTTGTCCTCAGTAAAATAAAAACTAATGAGTTTCTCAAGATTATAATATTGTTCCAAATCCGATCTACCGCCGCTAAGAATAATAAATTGTCCTGAAATATTGAAATCTTGTGATGTTACCCCAGATACAGAAGCATTATTATATTCATCTAGCATTTTGTATTTGATTTCAACAACTTTAACTGATTTTACTTTTAATAAACTATCGATAACCAATCCTGTCTTTT
>CAYMQP010000113.1:0-254 GCA_964392505.1 uncultured Bacteroidales bacterium | reverse complement strand
GTCAAATATTGAGTCTGTGAATAAACATTGTTAGAGATGTACAAACCCAGAATAATTGATAGAACTACAATAACATTTTTTTTCATAATACAAGTTTTTAAATTAATATTTGATTTTTTAATATTATAAATTGAGATATGTCATAGAAATCAATCTATAGAGTTTTAAACATACATTATCTAGTATTACAATGCTTTCAAATTTCCCAATAATTTAGTCAAATCCATCTAAATGTTAGCCCCGGAAGTTAATCC
>CAYMQP010000112.1:0-11309 GCA_964392505.1 uncultured Bacteroidales bacterium | reverse complement strand
TCGGTAAGCTGATGTGACCAGGAAACCCGGTTAACAGTGTCAGAGCCTGGCCCAAAACAATGATACTCTGCATAAAAACAAGTTAAATGATTTTCATTGCCATTCCATATCGACCATCCTGCAGGATCGATAAAAGCTCCTTCTTCACATTCAAAAAATACAGTCTGCGCATAGGGTCTCCAGGGTCGGCCAAGAAAAACTCCTGTTTTTGCATAGGATGCTGTCAGTCGGCAATCAAAAAAAACGTAACCAAAGCCCACACCTTCAGGAGTTCTTGCAGCCGTTATATATGAATTCTCCCTCAGGCTGTGAATCTGGCAGCTATCAAATATTACCGTTGTTGATCCGAAAATATAATCAATAGCACCAATTATCTGGCAATCCTTCAAATAATTTCTCTCTCTACCATAAGTATAATAAGTATCCTGATATCCACTAAAACGACAATGCAGAAATAACTGCCTGTCACCTCTAGACCTTAGGGCTACTGCCTGACCCACATCTCCTGCGGAGTTTTCTATAGTTAAATTCATTGCTGTAAAATCATCTGCTTCCACGGCAAAACTATATGAGTCTGAAGTTCCCAGTGTATCTTCTTCTACAATCCTACCATTGTAATCGTCGTATGTGAGAATCGTGCTATCAACACTTTGACCTACCAGAGTAATATTGGTTTTTATAGCAGGTATTAAAATCTTTTCTTTATAATTACCATTTCGTATATATATGATTAGTCTTTCAGGATTGTTATCTGGTATAGCATCAATTGCATCCTGTACCGTTTCATAATCACCTGAACCATTGGCTGCAACAATTATATCAATCGAGTCAGATAATGAAAGAAATAATGAATCGGATCCGTATGCCGCTGTAAAACCTGACAAATAAATAAATGTAATGAATAAATAAATCTTTTTTTTCATAGTAATCTTTATCTATTGAATGAATTTATCTCCCCTATCTCTTGATGAAAAAAAGAAATAAGAAATGTCTAAATTATAAATAAATATTCTCGACAATGTACTGTATTCTTGCGGAAAACAGGGTACAGATTGTTCGTATTCAACCCTTCAACAAGTTAGTTCTATAATCCGCTTGTTTTTAATACCACCGGAAAAATTTCAATCCGATAATAAAAAATACAATTCCGCCAAAGGTCAATATAAAGAAGTGCGGAGCTATTTGTTTAAAACCGGCCCCTTCGATAAAGATACTGCGCATACCGTCAGCAACCAGCGTTAAAGGTAACTTTTGAAGGAAAGGTATCAGTACATCTGGAAAATTATGGTAACTGAAAAATATTCCGGAAAGCAGCATCATAGGCATAACAATAACGTTAATAAGGCCGTTCCCGATTTCTGTTTTGGCTGTCCGGCAGGAAATAAAGAATGCCAGGCCAGCAAAGCCAATATTCCCGGCTATAAATATGGCAAATAGGGCAGGTATGCTGCCCTGAATGGTGATATCGAACACCAGCCAGGCAAAAACGATCAGCAATACAGCTTCAATAAAATTCATCAGCATTCTTACGGTCATATAGGAAATCAGAAAATATGACTTTCGCATGGGTGTAGCTACCATACGACGCAGCAGCTTCTTCGAACGTTTTTCAATAATCCCGTAACTCAGGCCCCACATAGTCGACATCATGATACCCATGGCCAGCAGACCAGGTATCAGAAAATCGATATAACGGGTACCTTTTAATGTAAGCGGACCGATGTTTTCGGTATTTTCTGTGATTACTTTTTTTCCGGTACCAAAGTATCGTGCAAGCTTCAAGTAACTTAGTTGTGCATCGGGATTCAGCGGATCGAAACGATACTCTATTTCATTTTCTGTCTCATCGATAATGATATTTACAACTCCCCTCTTTAAGGCTACCAGTGCCCCATTCCAACTCATGGGATAAAACTGAAAAGTTGTACTTCCCATTTGTTCGTTTTCAATAGTAAGTTTATAGTTTGTGCTGTCTCTAACACGGTCATTTGTATGGGAATAGTCCATTAATATGCTATCAATCTTATTTGGAGAATCGTGATTTATTATAGCCACTTTCCTAGAAGTATCCTGTTTTTGAGTAAATGCTATACCTAGCCCGAGCGACATGAGGATGGGAAAAACAATTCCCCAGAATATTACTCCGGGTTCACGGATAATTTCCTTAAGGTGTGACAAAAGAAGTTGCCAAAGCTGGTTGTATTGTGAAGTATTATTCATGTAAATGTCGGCCGGTTAATGAAATAAACAGATCGTCGAGGGAAATTCTTCTGCTTTCAAGATTATCGATTGATAAACCACGTGTTTTCAGAAATTTTAAAAAATCCGGTAGTTCCCTGTCGAGGTCAGTTAATTCGACACTGCCTCTGCCCAGTTGATCATTCCAGTGAATTTGAAAAGAAGAGTTGGTTTTACGTATTTCATTAGCTTTAACATTATTCAACAGGGTAAACTCCACGATCTTTTTATGTCGTTCCGTTCTTAAAAGTTGTTCAATAGTACCTTCTCTTAAAATCACCCCATGATCAATGATAATGATATAATCACATAAATGTTCGGCCTCCTCCATATAATGCGTGGTAAGAATGAGGGCTGTTCCCGAATCGCGTTTCAATTTCTGGAGGATATCCCATACTTCTCTACGGGCCGTAGGATCAAGCCCGGTAGTAGGTTCATCGAGAAGAAGAATCTTAGGCTGATTTAGTAAAGCAATACCTAATGCCAGACGTTGTCGCTGACCACCCGATAGATTAACAACATAGGCTTTATGTTTCTCTTCAAGTCCAACAATTTCTATAACTTCCTCCACTCTGTTTTTTTGCAGATTATAAAAGCTGGCAAATAGAGCCAGTGTTTCACGCACAGTCAGCTTATCGATAAACCTGGTTTCCTGTAACGAAATACCAATGGTTCGGTGAATTTCTTCCTCGTGGTGTTTCCATTTCTTACCATCAATCAGTATCTCGCCTCTATCGGGATACTGGATGCCTTCAATCATTTCAACCATGGTGGTTTTGCCTGCACCGTTTGGTCCGAGCAGAGCAAGGAATTGACCTTTTTTGAGCTGAAACGTCAGTCCGTTTACGGCTTTTACAGTTTTAAACGATTTATAAACATCGGTTACCTGAACCAGGGATTGAGGCATTTAATTAAATTATGTTTAATAAAATTTATAACAATAAATCGGGTTTTAGGTTCGTGAATCATACATACTTCTATTTCGGATTCATCCTACACTTTCAAAAGCAGTTCTTTATGGCTATCGCTTCCGCGCTTAAAAACCATTCGAACCATGATATTTCTCCAAACACCCAATCCGTATGCAATAAGAAGTTCCAGCGAAGTAACAACGCTTAACACCCCGACCCAAAGATTTTTATTACGTATCGATGCATCGATAAGCACCAACAGGATGTATAAACCCAGCAACGTAATAAAAATATAAAACAAAGGCATAAAAGTAAAATAACTTATGATTGTAACAATAAGAAATATAACAAAGAAACTTGGGAGCATGTGAAGCAGTTTTAAAGCATTGCCATGCTTTAAATGCAGGTCGATACGACCTTTACCGTGAAAAAAAAGTTGTTTGAAAAATTTATATAATGTGGCTTTACGGCGATGATAAACAAAGGCTTCGGGTATGAGAACTGTTATGAAACCTGCTTTTTGTAAACGCATGCTTAGGTCAATGTCCTCTGCTACTTGCATTCCGCTATATCCACCAACCTTGAAAAAGGCTTCCCGTCTTACTCCCATATTAAAGCCCCTGAGCTGAAATTTACCGACATGTTTCTTTTTGCCGCGAATTCCTCCTGTTGTAAGTGTTGAAGTCATGGCATAGTTAATCGCTTTCTGGAGGGGTGAAAAACTTTTATCGGCTGCATCAGGTCCACCATATGCATCAGTTTCGGGATGCTGCTCCAAAAATGTCCGTACTTTATTAAAATAATCGGCAGGAACTACGCAATCGGAATCGATAAAAACCAGAAAATCACCTTTTGCTTTCTCACAACCCAGGTTACGCGATTCGCTGGCACCCAATCCTTTTTTATGAAAATACTTTAGATTGAGAGCGTTGTTATATTTTTCAATAACCGGGTACAATATTTCATCGAGGCTTCCATCAACTACTATTACTTCAAAGACCTTTGCATACTGAAGAGCCATGCTTTCAAGGAAATTTTCCACTTCATCAGGACGGCCAAAAGTTGGGAGGATTACAGAATAAAACATTCAGTAGCTATCTTGGATATTAATTGGTTACTTAACTTTTGTTTCTGATTCATGTATAATATCATACAATATTAGAATTCCTCTTCTATCAGGTAGTGATTACGATCGGTAGAACTTCGTGAGATTAATTCACCCAGGAATCCGGCAAGAAATAAGAGCGTGCCAAGAATCATACAGGTAAGACCAATATAAAAATACGGACTACTTGTAACCCGGGGAGCCGGAGTATTATGACTTACTGCAATAAGTTTATTGATACCTAAAATGGCAGCCATAACAAAACCAATCAAAAAAGTAAGCGTACCCAGCATGCCAAATAAATGCATCGGACGTTTTCCGTATTTCGAAATGAACATCACGGAAAGCAAATCGAGCGGTCCCCTCATAAAACGTTCTATACCGAATTTTGTACTGCCATATTTACGTTCCTGGTGCTGTACAACTTTTTCGCCTATTTTCTTAAATCCGGCCCAATTGGCTATAACCGGTACAAAACGATGCATATCGCCATAAATTTCTATACTTTTTACTACCCGTCTGCGATAAGCTTTTATGCCACAATTAAAATCGTGAAGCTTTATTCCGCTGATTATACGCACAGTCCAGTTATAGAATTTACTGGGGATATTTTTGGTAAAAAGCGGATCGCGTCTCTTTTTCTTCCATCCTGAAACCAAATCATAATCATCTTCCTTAATCATTTTATAAAGTTCAGGAAGTTCCTCCGGTGAATCCTGTAAATCGGCATCCATAGTTACTACCACTTCACCTTTAACAGCTTGAAAGCCGGTATGCAGTGCCGCCGATTTACCAAAGTTCCGGCGAAATTTTATCCCGCGTAGCGTAGGGTACTGGTTTTTTAGTTCTGTAATTACTTCCCATGAATTATCGGTACTCCCATCATCGACCAGTATTAACTCATGGGAGAAATTGTGTTGCTTCATTACCCGGTCGATCCAAGAAACCAGCTCGGGGAGCGACTCTGATTCATTTAATAATGGTATTACAATGGAAATATCCATGTATTGCTTTTATTAGGTTAATCTATATCTTTTAGCAAGGGATTTTCACTTCGTTTTAGCCATGCTCCGATAATAAGTGACAGCAATGCACCCCAGAATGTAGCATTCATAACATAGCCAAAGGCATTGGTGAAAGGAGTTTGCGATTTACGGATTACATCGGTATAGGCTTCAATTCTGTCTTCTGGCCAGCCTAATTGAAGCAACGTTTCTTGAGTTTGGGTAATTCTCTCTTCAAGTAAACCGGGTGTTAAGTATTTATAAAGTATATAACCATAAATGGCCCATACAAAACCTATTATAACAAAAGTTAGCAGTGCTGTTCCATATGCTTTGCCAAAAGACAAATAGCCTTCCATTACCCGATCGCGGTAATGCTTAACTGAGATAAAAGCCCCAATTACAAAAAACAATCCGCTGATATTGATCAGTTTCGTGTTATTCATCATGCCGAAGACATAAATTATAAATAGATATATACAAATCAATGCTCCGGTTATCGAGCCATATTTCAGGGAATGTCTGAACTGCGATGTATTGGAATTCATAAACTGTTTAATGTAATATTGCGGCGTAAAAATAAGGAAAAATGTTACAAAATTGGTTTCAGGAGCATTCTTTGGCATAGTGCCTAAAAGTTTATACATTTGCCGCCCGGGGTAAGTCTTATACGGCCAGCTCCCGCTGAACTCCCCCAGGACCGGAAGGTAGCAAGGGTAGGCGGTTGTAGCGGCGCGATATAAGTAGCTTACCCCTTTATTATACTCCGAAGCTTCAGCAAAGGAGTATTTCGTTCTCCGTCTTCGTGCCGCCGAAACTTTAGTGAAGACGCAAGCTTTCTTTATCACTGAAGTGTGACTTACATATATTTCAAACACCCCAGCTTAAACACAGATTATTATACAATCAACTCAATGCCTCAATCACTTCTTGTGGAGCCTGAACCAGTTCAATGAGTACCCCCTCGCAGCATAATGGAAATTCTTCATTCCCTTTCGGATGAATAAAACATATATCGTAACCACTGGCCCCCTTTCGAATACCACCCGGAGTAAATCGAACACCTTGCATAGTTAACCATTCAACAGCCTTTGGCAGGTTATCGATCCATAACCCAATGTGGTTCAACCTGGGTTGGTCAACGCGTGGCTTTTTATCCATGTCAATAGGTTGCATGATATCCACTTCAACGGCATGTGGTCCTTTGCCTATACAAAGCACATCCTCATCCACATTTTCTTGTTCGCTAATAAAATTTTTTATATAAGTAAGTCCCATAATATCGATCCAGAATCGGGCGATTTTATGCTTATCCTCGCCACCAAAGGCAATATGTTGAATGCCCAATACTTTAAATGGTCGCATAGTTTTGTTTAATTAATAATTGTAATATTCGTAACTATTTTGGTCCGGCAAATTAAATAAATATCAAGAAAATTAGGCATAAGCATTAGATTGAATTATCGAAATGAATTACAGATTGTTGAAATATTACTTGCAAAAGCTTATACAAAGTTAGAACAAATAATAGCAAAAAGATGTTAGTCAAATAACAACAAGTTGAGATACTTATTACTGAATAATAGCTTCGTTAATGCTGAAAAACTTATTAATAAAAAAGGATTAAACATGAATTGGACTACGGAAAATATTCCCGATTTACGAGGGAAAAAGATAATTGTGACCGGTGGTAACAACGGATTGGGATTTGAATCGGTTAAGGCATTTGCTGCCAGAGGTGCTGAGGTAATTATAGCGAGCCGCGATCCTGAAAAAGGCATTGCGGCAAAAACCAAACTATTGAATGAATCTCCGAAGGCGAAAATTGTAGTCATGTCTATAGATCTGTCGAATCTGAACTCAATAAGAGCATTTGCTGATACATATAAAAGCAGGTACAACACGCTCGATGTTCTTCTCAATAATGCAGGCATCATGATGGCACCATACAGCCTTACCAAGGATGGATTTGAAAGCCAGATGGGTATTAATCATTTTGGTCATTTTGCTTTAACAGGTCATTTACTCGATATCTTAATGAAAACCCCAAGATCAAGAATCGTTACCATTAGCAGTAATGCGCATAAATATGGCAAAATCGATTTCTCTAACTTGCTTTATGAGAAGGGTAAAGATTATAGCCGTATTGGAGCCTATGCCCGCTCAAAGCTCTGCAACATTTTATTTGCCTACGAACTTCAACGGCGACTTGAATCGGCCGGCATTGATAGTATTTCAGTGGCAGCTCATCCGGGAACTGCGAAAACCAACTTAGGACGGTATATCGAAAAAAAGCTACTAATCAAAATTCTGATGCCCATATGGAACGCTATGGCGCAAAGTGCTGCTATGGGAGCCTTACCTGGCATCAGGGCATCGGTCGATCCTGAAGTAAAACCGGTTGAATATTATGGACCAGATGGTCCCAGGCAATCAAAAGGTTACCCGGTGGTTGTATCCTCTAGCACAGCTTCATACAATACTGAAGATGCCAAAAAGCTTTGGGAAATATCGGAGAAACTTACGGGAATTATCTATCTTTTTAGCAAAACTTACTGATTTCATGACTAATTTTTCTATTTCTCAGGAAATAATTTATTAAACATATTACTACTTACTGATTTAATTTCTTATTTTCAAATACATCCTTTTAATATCTTTTGAAAAAGAAATTTGGAAATAAACCAAGGGTTGTATTACTTCATTATTGCTATTAGTTACAATATTTTAGATGATAAATTAGTTTATAATTTAATCTAATAAGAGAACAAGAAATGATCGAATCCGCCAAGCCATGTTTTCATAAGGTATTGAATATCATTTTATTCATTCTTACGTTTTTATTTATTTCATTTAGCAATAACCTTCTAGCTCAAACTGAAGTAATTAGTATTATCCGGCAGGATTGTGAGGGGTATACAAATTGTTATAATTCACTTGCCGAATGGCAAGCCAATTTCGGAGGAATCGATTTCGGGAGTCATGAACAAGGTGACCTGGTAAGTACCAACCAAATTGCCATTGCACGAATTGAAGGAACCTGGACCCTACCCGATACGGATCCGGTAAATATTGATAGTTGGATTACCGATGCAAATCATTATATATATATTTATACAACACCTGAAGCAAGACATACAGGCACATCAGGTACAGGTTACAGACTTGCCTATGATGAAGGGGCACTTGCTATTCGCACAGCATATGCACGACTTGAGGGTTTGGAAATATACTCAGGAAATGGGCATATAATTTATCTCAGGCCTGAAACCGACTATGGAATTGGTGAAATTCACATTAGCCACAATCTAGTTCATGGCAACGGTATTAGCAGTGGAAATGGCATTTATAATTATACCTGCCGGGGTCAGGTGAAAATATGGAACAATATAGTATACGATGTTGCTGCTGAGGGATACAACGCTGGAATACAAAGCGACAGAGGTACGGTTTTTTTATATAATAATACCGTTATCAGTACGATTAATGGTTATGGAATTCGGGTGAATGACACGGCTTGTGCTAAAAACAATTTATGTGAAGCAGTTAACGACGATTTCATAGGAGCATTCTTCCCAGGCTCAAATTTCAATGCATCGTCCGATAATACGGCTCCCGGTCTAAACTCAATCGAAGATCAGAGCTTTCTTTTTATCGATCGAAATAATAATAATTATCATCTAGCTTCGGGCAACAATGGTGCCAGCAATTATGGAATCGATCTTTCGAATGATCCTTACATTGAATTTTCCGATGATATCGATGATGAAATTCGAGCAGGAGGTTGGGATATTGGAGCTGACGAACAGCCTTCGGTACCTGATAATAATCCTCCTTCCCTATTCGATGGAGCTCCTGCAGGTAATTTACCACCGGGTACTTCAATAGCCACACTTACGTTGTTCACTAACGAAAATGCTACCTGCAGGTATTCCACGCTTCCAGATATAGCCTATGAAACCATGACCACTGTTTTCAGCAACACGGGGAGTCTCTATCACTCACATGAGGTATCAGATTTGCAGGAAGAACAAACCTATACGTACTACATTAAATGCAGGGATGAAACAAGTAATGCTAATAATGATGATTTCATTATTTCGTTTTATATTGAGTCGTCCGATGAAGTTCCTCCGGTGATATCCAATATAGATCCAATAAATATATCACCTTATTCAGCCACTATTACCTGGCAAACCAACGAAAATACAACATCGCAGGTCGAATATGGCTCCGATTTATATTACGGTATATTCTCTACAATAAATGATTCTCTATCAGCTTCTCATGTGGTTAATCTCATCGGACTAGAACCTGAAACCACGTATCATTTCAGGGTACGTTCAAAGGATATTGCACATAATGAATCCATTTCCGACGATTATACGTTTACGACTCCTGCCCATACCGGAAATATATATTATGTAAACCAGGGCCACCTGGAAGCGAATGATTTGAATCCGGGTAACCAGTATCGGCCATGGCTCACTATTCAGCATGCAGCCGATATAATGGAACCCGGTGATATGGTAATAGTATATCCGGGCGATTATGAGCGCATTCAAGTAACAAGAAGTGGTACACCTAGTGCCTACATAACCTTTAAAGGTGCTACAATTCCCGATCAGGGACTTGTAGATCCCAATGCTATTTTCGATCCGGCTAATCCGGAAGCAGTGCCCGGAAATCCGGAAAGCAATGCCGTGACAAAAGGCTTCACCCTGGCAATGCCCTGGGATAGTGAAGAACGCATCGAATATATTCGTATTGAGAATTTTGAAATTACCCATATCGCCGAAGGGAGCAGAAGCGGCATTTATTTAAGAGGAACAGATAATATTCAAATAGTCGGCAACTTTATTCACGACATTAATGCACCGGGAGACTATAATTATATTGGCATAAATGGTGTAACACACCAAAATTCAAACATTTTGGTCAAGGATAATACACTATACCGAGTGCAGGGTACAGGAATTGATATTTGCGGTGAGAACTGGATTGTAGAGGGAAACGAACTTTCACACGGTCTCGATGCTAATACCGATGACGGCAGGCATGTTGGAGGCGATTCCGATGCATTCCGTTTTTTCGGAAGCAACCATATTATCCGAAATAATTATGCCCACGATTATCTGGATATAGAACAATATGGAGATCCACATATCGACTGCTTCCAGGTCTTTTCGGTATATCCCGAAAGTCAGTTTGCACACGATATTCTGGTAGAATGTAATACCTGCCGTAACATGGGTCAGATGCTTATGTCGGAAGATCAAAGCGAAGAGGAAGGAGGCGAAAATGCAGTTCATCATATTACCTTCAGAAACAACATATTCCAGGGATCGAGAGCCGGATCCATTATATTGGGGGGCTATGTCGATTATTTTGCTTTTGTTAATAATGTTGTTGCCGATGCTTACTACACACCTCTTTCTGTGAGTGAATACTGCCATCATGTAAATGTATTGAATAATATTTTTTATAATAATGGCGGAGGTACCCAGCTATCGAACGAAACCTCGTGGGAAGGATCGGTATGGGATTATAATATCTTTTATCCCGATTTTACCTATCCGCCAAAACAACCTTTATTCGACCAGCATTCTCTTTTTGATATCGATCCGGAATTTATGAATTCCGATGCAGGAAATTTTTTACTCACAGCTGAGTCACCTGCCATCGATATAGGTATTGCACGAAATGAATTCAATTACGATAAAGACTACAATTCGCGTCCTGCCGGATTAGGTTGGGATCTGGGAGCTTATGAATTCCTATCAGGATCAGGTATAATCGATACAACAAATATTGATGATATGACCCTGTTCCAGAATTTTCCCAATCCTTTCTATCAGTATACAATAATTGCTTTTTACCTTACTGAACCATCAAAAATCGATTTAGCCTTATATGATATGCAGGGTCGACGGGTACGAACAATATTTAAAGGGGATAGAGATGAAGGTTTACATTATATCGAACTGGATGATTCCACATTAAATTCCGGTATTTACTTTATCCGACTCATAAAAAATCGCAATGTAGAAG
>CAYMQP010000111.1:459-11330 GCA_964392505.1 uncultured Bacteroidales bacterium | reverse complement strand
GTCTTACTCTTGTATTCTTTTGTTACTGTTTGTATAAATTTATCAGTATCTTCTTTTTTGACAAGATTGATAGTGCAACCACCAAATCCTCCACCCATCATACGCGAACCCAAAACATCGGAATCGTTACGGACGATATCGACTAAAATATCTAATTCTTTACAACTCACCTGGTATTCTTTACTTAAACCTTCGTGTGTTTCATACATCAGTTTACCAAATGTAATTAAATCGTTTCTAAGAAGTGCTTCACATGCTTTTTCCACACGAATATTTTCCCTGATCACATAATCACATCGTAAATAAACAGTTGAATCAAGTTGATTTTTTATATCATCGAGCATAATAAGTTCTGCATCGCGTAATGATTTAACGTTCGGATATTTTCTTCTGATTACTTCAACTCCAATTTCGCACTCGTTACGCCGGATATTATATTCCGATGATGCAAGCGAGTGTTTTACTTTGGTGTCGCATAGTATTATATCAATACTACCGTTAATAAAAGGATAGTATTCATAATCGAGAGTCCTGCAATCGAGTTTCATCACATGATGGTCTTTACCGAAAATGCTGGCAAATTGATCCATTATACCGCACATAACTCCCGCATATTCATGCTCGGCTTTCTGAGCCAGAAGTATTAAATCCGAATCTTGAATTCCTAAGCCATACTGGTCGTTAAGACAAACTGCAAATCCACATTCAAGTGCAGCCGATGAAGACAAACCAGCTCCTAGAGGTATATCGCCGCCAAATACACAATCGATACCTCCGAACTTTAATTTACTTTTCTCAAATTGTGCTGCAACACCAATAAGGTAGTTAGCCCAATGTACATTGGTCTTTTTCAACGCATTTAGTTGTATGGCGTAAGTTTCGTTATAATCAATGGAAAACAATCGAAGTTGATTAAGCGCATTTTTGCCTGCTGCAAAATATATGGCTTTATCAATTGCTGCAGGTAGCACGAAACCATCATTATAATCGGTATGTTCTCCTATAAGATTTATTCTTCCGGGTGCTTGATAAAAGATAGGTTGCGACTTAAACAAGACACGAAATTTTTCGTTTATTGTCTGCAATAATTTGTCGTTGTGCGACATATAATAATCCTGATTAAATATAATTTTTTGACAGGTCGTAAATATATAAGAAAAATGGCAATAGGCAGGGTTTTAAATTTATCAATTTAGTATGTATAATCGTTCTTAGTTCGTGGTAAAATGAATTTTAATAAATTATCCTGATAATGATTGAAAACCAATAAATAACAATATTTGTCAGGTATCAGGAGCTTTTCCTGTCGAAAAAAGGATTTTTACCGCTTACGCTGAGGGGAATTCCATATATAATTTTAATATCCTCACCTAAAAGATTCATTTCTTTTACAGCCTGTCCTACAGTATACATGATTCGGTTATCAACCCTATGATCCATTGCAATACTAACTGCTGAACCGATTGCTATGCCAAGATCACCGGTATTGAAAACACAGGGAATATCGGGATACTTATCCTTTTCATCGCAGTTTTCAAAACCACACATACCACATATTTTCAGCCGTATTGAACTAATTTTTGTACCTAACAAAAGCATATAAGGTGCTGCCAGAATATTTTCGGCATCGCGAGCAAAGGAATGAGGCCAACCTTTCTTCTCAACCAGTTCTTTCATTTTGACCGATATAGCAGTAATGGTTTTCTTATCGACACAGGTTATGACCATATTATCGATGCCTCTACCTTTTGGGGCTGTTCGGGCAGCAATCATCATTTTTTGGGCCACCATATAAATAGCCTCATTACGAATTTCTTCTTCATTTTTCATAACAAAACAAGCTCGAAAAGTTTTTAACCGAAACGAAAGTATTAATTAATCTTTATTTGTATACTTCAACCGCTAATGATTTAAAAAGACACCAGACTTTTTTACCTGGTTTCAGATCTAAACTCTTTCCCGAATCAAGTGTAACACGGGTTATAATCTGAATACCACAATCGATAATACAGATAAGATGATTATGATGCTGAAAAATGGTTTTTATATGACCCTGAAATTGGTTCCTAATGGATATCATTTCGACATAATTGATGGAAAGCGCTACATCGGTTCCTCGAATAGAAATTTTTACACTACCGCCTGGATGAAAAAATTGTATATCGCTTTCAATATTGATCAACAGATTTTTCTCATCAATGAGCTGAACTTTTGTTAATCCTTTTTCAGGTATAGTTTCTGTTATAATACCATTAAATACATTATAATAATTATTGATAGTTCCATTGAAATCGAGCAACTTTCTTTTACGAATCAGCTCTAAATAAGAATCGGGCTGTTCAATTATTCCATCTTTAATTAGAAGGAGATTTTCGGTAAGCATTAGTAGATCCTTTAATTCATGACTAACAATAATAACTGGAATATCGAGACGATTTATTACCCGGTTAAGAAGTGAAATTACCTGCTTTTTAATGGAGGGATCGAGCGAAGTAAATGGTTCGTCCAGTAATAGTAGCTGAGCATTACTCATAAGTGCACGTCCGAAAGCAACCCGTTGATTTTGTCCTCCCGAAAGATGTTCAGTTCTGCTTTTTAATAATGGTCTTAATTCTAACAAATCCACTATTTCTCCGAAGTAAGTATTATTGTGGGTGTTCTTTTTCCATCCGTATTTGAGGTTGGCTTCAACATTCATATGAGGAAAAACTCTACCTTCTTGAAAAACATATCCTATTCTTCGTTTGTGTGCCGGAATAAAAATATCTGATTCAGTATCGAGGTATACTTTTTTGTTTATCTGAAGAAATCCTTCCTGAGGTTTTTCCAGTCCGGCCAATAACTGCAACAACCTGGTTTTACCAGCGCCTGAAGGACCAAATACTCCGGTAATACGGCTTTTAATATCGCAACGACCCATGAGAGTAAAACTCCCGATGCTGTGTTTTATATATAAGTTGATAAATGCCATAATTAACTCTTCCCTTTTACTTTTTTATAAAGGTATTCAGCAAGAATCATGGCAATAAGCGCTATTATGGCCGATATGATTACCAGTCGCAACGTAGAACCCTCTTTACCCGGAACCTGCATTAGGGAATAAACAGCAAGCGGTATAGTTTGTGTTTCACCTTCGATGTTGCCAGCAAAAGTAATAGTGGCACCGAACTCACCCAGGCACCTGGCAAATCCCAGCACTACACCACTCAGTATACCAGGTATAGCAAGTGGAAAGGTTATTTTAAAAAAGGTAGATAATGGTGATACCCCCAATGTTCGTGAAGCATCTTCCATTCGCTGGTCCACCATTTCAATAGCAGTTCGGATTGACCGTGTTACTAATGGAAACGATACGACCATGGCAGCAATTATAGCAGCAGTTTGATTAAAAGCCAATTGTATTCCAAAGCTTCGGGTTAACCATCCTCCTATAATACCTTGTGTACCCATCAATATAAGAAGCAAGTAACCGGTTGTCACAGGAGGCATTACCAGGGGAAGATGAATAATACCCTCAATTAATGATTTTCCTTTAAAGGTGTACCGGGCCATTCCCCAACCAATAAAAAGGGCAAAAGGAAAGGTAATTACTGAACCAAGTATCGCTACTTTAATAGATAACAATATGGCCGATAACTCTGCCGGTGTAATGGATATGTTCAATATGTACTGAGGCAAATTCATGGCTTAGTAATGGTGTCGATTGGTATAAAACCATATCTTATCCAAATTTGTTGCATCGATGAATCGGACAACATCTTATAGAATTCTGCAGAAGCTTCGTTTGCATTTTTTGAAAGCAAAGCATATAAAATAGGAAGTTCATATAAAGTATCCGGCAAAATACCCAGTATTTTAACCTTTGTCGATTGGATGGCATCGGAATAATAAACAATTCCTAATTCGCATTCGCCCAAAGCCACTACCATCAGAGCCGATCGAACATCTTTGGCCGGAAGGATTCTTTTTTTTAAATCCTCATACCATCCAAGTGAAGTTAGTGCTTGTGAAGCATACATTCCGGCAGGTACATGCGATGGATCACCTATTGAGAGATATCCATTAAACAAATCGTAAATTGGTTGGGTAAAATCAATACTATCGAGCTTACTTAATTCAGGTGCGATAATTACCAATCTGTTTTTATACAAAGATTGTCGAAGGGAAGTGAATTCTAAATCATCAACAAAGTCTGCCCAGTGTTTATTGGCTGAAATATAAACATCAACTCTGTTACCCTGTTTTATCTGACGGGCTAGTGTACCACTTGAGGCAATGTTTAATTTTACCTCGGCTTTATTATGTAATTCAAAGCTGTCTCTTAATTCATCAATTAATTGAGTAAGGCTGGCTGCATAAAAAACTCTTACTTCATCCTTATTTCTTTTTTCTGATGAATAGCAACTAAGCATTATAAGTATGCATATGAGATTATATGATAAATTAATAACTCTCATTACGCCGAAGGTATAATTATTTATTAAACAGAATAGAATACACGTGAGAACGTTCCGTAGCTAATAGTAAAATTTATTATTGTAACAATGAAAAATTATATAAGATAACTTTACGGCTTATGTGGTAAAATACACCCTTAAAATCAACAGAATAAATACTTCGTGAAAATAAAGAATAATTATTTTTCTAAGGTTTTTTATTAAGATAAACGCTATGAAAAAATATATATCCTTCATCATTATATTTTTAATCTCTGATATATGTAACCTTTTTTCACAGGAAGGCTTAATTATACAGGAAAACACGCTAGGAGTCTGTACAATGGATGGTATTGTAGAATCGAATGCCGATGGTTATACCGGCGAAGGCTATGCAAATATTGACGATGGTGTGGGTGTTGGCATGAGCTGGAGCTTTGAAGTTCCCGAAGCAGACGTATATGATTTTTATTGGCGATATGCTCTTGGAGGATCGGATGAAACTAGCCGCGATGCAAAGCTGATGGTTAATAATATATATATCGACGATACGGTCAGGTTTCCTCATTCAGGCTCTTCACAATGGTCGGTTTGGATTACTACCGATACCTTATCAGTTCTTCTCGATGCCGGTCAGAATACTGTTAGATTAGTATCCATTACACATAAGGGATTACCCAATATCGATTATTTTCACATTTTTGGCAATGGTATTGTCCCAGCTCAATGCGTTCCTTCCTATACTTTCAATATTGGTGTTAATGATCCCGATGCAGGAACGGTTGATTATTCACCTGTTCAGGAATTTTATGTCCAGGGAACAGAGATTACTATATCGGCTACAAGTAATAGTGGCTATTTCTTTCATAGCTGGTCGGGTGAGGCAGCCAGCACAAACAGTGAACACATATTCACGATTGAGACTAATACAACCATGACCGCTTTGTTCTACCCCAACGGAACTACAATGGATGAAAATGTCATTGGCTATGCTACCGTTCAACATGATAACGGAACACCCTATTTGCTTACAGGAGGCTCGTTGGGTGAAACAGTTCATGCCAATACCCTGGAGGATTTACAATTTTATCTGGAAGCAGAGGATCCTTATACTGTAGAATTATCGGAACATATACAAGGAGAAAATACCGACGAAATTGCTTTTACTTCGGATAAAACTCTGATTGGCACTTCGGCAGATGCTCATATCGAAGGCATAAGAGTGAGTATTAATAATGCACGGAATGTAATAATTCAAAATGTGACATTCTCAAAGGTAATACAGTTTGATGAAATTGAAATAAACGGAGGATCAAAAAATATATGGATCGATCATTGTAATTTTTTTACCGACCTTGATCATAATATTGATTACTACGATGGATTACTTGATATCAAGAATCAATCATCCTTTATTACAGTTTCCTGGTCGAAGTTCCACGAGCATCAGAAATGTATTCTAATAAGTTCAGGCGATCAAGAAATAGCCGATTCTGTTATTAGAATAACTTTCCATCATAATTACTTTTATAACTGTAACTCACGTTTACCCAGCATACGTTTTGGTAAAGCCCATATTTTCAATAATCTTTATTACAATATCGAAACAGGGATAAACTCGCGTATGGAAGCCTGTGTAAGGGTTGAAAGGAATTATTTCAAAGATGCGGGACAGGGTGTTGGTATGCTTTATAGTCCTGTTCCGGGTGCAGTGGAGTTGATCGATAATATTTTTGAGAATACCGAATTCTCTGATTCTCCTACCTGCGAGTTGATTGTGCCGTATGAGTATGCATCGTTTTTATACGACACCGAAGATTTACCCGATACAATTCCTGCAGGGACTTCAGGACCTGAATTACCCACTTTTATAACAGATCTTTCTCAGGAATTTCAGTTTAGGATTTTTCCTAATCCCACTAAAAGTATGGTACAAGTAAATTTGCCATTTAGAGCATATAATGACACTGAGATTTCTTTATACAATACAATGGGAGAAAGGCAAATGGTAAATATGTACCCCATTTTAGATAAAAATTCAAATTCGTGTGAAATAGACCTTTCTGAATTATCGCCCGGTATCTATATTCTTAAGGTACAAATCGGTGAAAAAACACTGATAAAGAAAGTAGTGCGAAATTAAATTCTGAGTATCGAATTATTTAGTTACTTTTTTTGGTATATGTAATCTCCAATCCTTCTCATACGGTCCATTTCTTCTTCATTCATAGGTCCAAGTTCCAAAACTTTAAGATTCTCGCGCATTTGCTCTAAGGTTTTTGTGCCAGTTAAACATACATCGACAGCCGGATTTGTAAGTACAAACCTATAGCAATCGGCTGCTGTGGGTATAGTTACTCCTTCCGGCATTCTTTTTGGATTGAGGAGCTGACCCCAGCTTGTAGCCGTAAAAGCAACGATTCCAGTTTTGTTATTCGTCTGAAGATGCGGAAATACATCGTTTTCGGCTCCCCGGTGCACAGCATTATAACGGATATGGAATACATCCAAAATTTGCTTTTTATCGAGTTCAGGGAATAACTTTCGTTTATGACCAGTCATTCCAATAAATCGGGTAAGTCCTTTTTCCTTTAGTATAAGAGCGCCATCCAGAACACTTCTGGCAGGTTGCCAGCTATAGTAACCCAACAGCATAATATCGATATAATCGACACCAAGTTGTTTCAGGCTCTTCTTTAGAAAGTGTTTGTTGAGTATAGCATTATGCCCGTAACTATGCATGGCAATCACTAACTGGTCGCGTTTCCCTGCTTTGACAATATTTCTTATAGCCTCGCGCATTCGTGGTGAACGTCCGCGGATAAACGAGTTCCATACGAAATAATTACATCCATATTCAAATGCTTCCTCGAGTGCTTTTACCGGCGCTCCGTAACTTGAAGCAATACCTAGCGGGCTGACTTTCAGCCCAGTTTTACCCAGTATCCGTTTTTGCGAAAAATCCATTATCTATTTTTATAAGTAATAGTTAATCTCTTTGTCTGTTTAAAGATAGGAAGTTAGTAGTACTAATAGTCATTCTAAGTAGTAAAGGTTTACACTATTATATTTGGTGTTTGTAAAATATGCTGAAGTTTAAGACATTTACAAGCAAATCAGTAATAAGAATTATGAAAAGGCATATTTTGTTCCGCTACCAGTTTTTTATAATAGTTACTTTATTTATGATTTTAACGACGAGTTGTGGGAATAAAGAAGACTGTGAAGGCTGCGATAAGGAAGCTCCCTGGTCGAATATAAATGCCGATTACTGTTATGCCACGAAAGAGCAATGCGAAACCGAGACAAACGAAGACTGCTATCGTTGCGATTAAATTATTTGATGTGATTTTATAATTACCTTCTGATCCTATGTTTATTTATATATATATTCAAATGTTAAAGGTGCTTAGATTTAAATAGTTTTTCCTTCCTTGAATTTCCGTAAGGATTTTTGCTCGATCTTAATTAATTTATCCACATCGTAACCTTTTTGAATTGCCTTTTGAACGAGCATTTCATATGTTTTTTCGGGCATCTGGGGTGTTCTACCCAAAATCCAGAGATATTTTGGGGAATTGCTTCCCACGAGCGCATATTCATAATTTAGGGTATCTAGTTCCATTACATAATAATCGGCATAGAAAAATAAAAAGAAGGATACTTTCAAATGCCCGATATCAGAGGAACCTGCAATTTTAGCTTTACCTTCAATGTTCTTGTATTTCCCGTCAAATGATTCTTTATACCCAGCATTTACTACTTTAATTTTACCATCGCTTCTGATTGAATAGTTTGCTGTTACGCCAATAAGATCTTTTTCAAAGGAGTGCGGGAAACGAGCAATTTCGTACCAGGTACCCAGGTATTTGTTCACATTGAAATTAGTAACAGGTTTATTATCAACCATTTTTACCTCTGTATTTTCTTTTGTAATACACGAAATAAAACTAATTAAAATACATAATACCAGTTTTATCATAATTGTAATATTTATTTTCTGATTAGAAAGGAATTTTTAAGACCAGTTGGAATTAAAAATCGAAAAGAATAGAACCAAATTACGATTAATTCTGATAACGAAAAATAATACAATAAACAACAGTAAGATTGAATAATTTTAAGGAAAGCTTTAACCGGATGAATTTAATGACAGAAGAAAGAAAACTTTATGAAACTAATGTAGCAGGATTTGCGTGAGACTAATAATTACTTACTATTTGGAGCAGGATTGGGAATTTGGGTAGTGCAAAGATTATGTATAATTTCATAGTACCATGTGTTTTTGTAATAGTAATTTTATTATTATTTAATTCCAGCGAGTAAACTAGTGTTAGTATCCCAATCTGCCGGATTTACCATCCATTCTTCAATAGCATATTCTGCTTTATCTTCAACCAGAACTTGCTGCCAGTAAGGTTCGTTAATATCGTACATCCATTCTTCCAGTTCAATTTCTTTTTCCTGCAAGAAATAGTCAGCTGGATTTAACATCCAGTTTTCAATTTCCATTTCGTTCTCCTGAGCTTCCTTATATATGTTTGCTTCAGAGGCGTAAATGTCGTATTCGGATGGTTGCGAAGAATCTTTCGTTTTTTCGCTCAGGGAACTTGAATCGGCAGAGGTTTTTTCATTTCCTTCCAATCCTATCGATTTTGCCTGCGATAAAACGAAACAAAGTGCGGTTACAATTATTAAACTCGCCTTTTTGCTTTGGGTTAAACTGTTTTTGTACATAGCGTTGGTTTATTAATGATTGTACAAAACAAAACATTAAGCATGCCAAATATTGTAACATACACATTATTAATCTTTTGTAGTTATTATTAAGGAAACAATATAGCAATTTTTGATCGGTTATCCGACACTTAGTGTACGTATTCGTGCAATAATTTATTAAGTTCCATACTTCCACTTGACTCTATTGGTTTAAAAGAAAAAAGTGCTGTATGAAGAATATCTGAAACAACTGGTTTTGTACATCCATCTTAATCCTTCAAACGGCAGACTTAGTATGTCATTTGGCGAATGGAAATATTCATTATATCAATTCCTGACTGGTAATTGCACCACCTTGCTAAGACGTGACCAAGTAATTAACTGGTTTGGCAGCAGAGATAATTTTATATAGTATTACTAGTCGGCGCTGGAATTAAAGAGGGAATAAACTTTGGAAAAGAGTTGATAACCGTTTACAAGGCTTATCGAGATGTTTTGCGTTCAGTTTTCATTGTTTTTGCGGGTTTGGTCTTTGGTTTAACCGGCTTCACCTGCCGCTCTGTCAGGTTTGGGTCCGGAACTGTCAACTTTTGGTCCGGAACTGTCAACTTTTAGTTCGGAACTGTCAACTTCAGGTTTGGAACTGTCAACTTCAGGTTTGGAACTATCCGCTTCGCGTCCGGAACTGTCAACTTCGAGTGCGGATCTGTCCGGTTCAAGTGCGGATCTGTCCGCTTCAGGTTCGAATCTGTCAGCTTCGGGTATGATTTGGAGAGGTTCGGCAGCAAACCGATGTGGTATGGCCGCAGTTTAAGCCGGTTTAGCTATCGTTGCGACCGGTAAGTGCAAGGTCGGGGGGAAGTATTCATTTAAGTGTATTATCTCTAAAAATTCTTTTTAAGCTATGAAAGATTACTTCTAACTTATTTTACATACCCATATTATCGCATTATTAGTACGGTACACTCGTCTTTGCCGTTATCTGGAATTATTTTCAGAACGGTGAAAATAGAAAAAAAATTGTAAATATGAAACAGGTTAATGCCGTTTGGTAGATTTTTTTAATGAGAGAATATAAATAATTAACCAAAATACCGGAATTCTTAAAGAAAATTGATCCAGATTGTAATAGCTTATTCGCTCATTTTTTGTAACTTGTTGCCAATTAAGGGTTAGGGGCGAAATAGGCAGTTGATCAATCAGATGCTGTTCTTATTGAGAATTAAATTTATTGCAGAGTAAAAATAACTGATATAATAGTCCGGGTGCGACTTCAAGTCGCGCCCGGACTTTAATCCGAGGAAATGGAGTATTTGGCGCATTCAAAAAATGAAAAAGGTGAGACACATTCACTAATTAAACATCTCACTGAAGTAGCTCTATCGATGGAAAATAATTGCTATAAACCAATATTTAAGAAATTATTTAGAATTACAGGATTACTTCATGATTTTGGTAAATATCAGCCCGCTTTTCAAAAATACTTAGAGGAAGGAGGGAGGAAGGGTAGCGTACCTCACGCCAGTTGGGGTGCAGTTTACTGCAAAAAATTGAAACAGCAGGAAGCAGCATTTGTAATTGACGGGCATCATAAAGGCTTACCTGATTTAGCTGAATTACAGGCAGATATAAGTGCATTAAAGGATAAAGAAAAAGAGCTTGAAGGGTTATTAAATCAATACCTCTCCGATATTAAAATGAAAGAAAATGAATTAG
>CAYMQP010000111.1:0-449 GCA_964392505.1 uncultured Bacteroidales bacterium | reverse complement strand
AATGATATTGGATTAAAAGCTCCCGACAGAGAATTATTTATTCGATTTCTATTTAGTTCATTAACTGATGCTGACTGGCTTGATACTGAAAGACACTTTAATAGAACCATAGCTGAAAGTCGTGTTATAAAAAAACTGGATATCGATTACCTTATTGAAAAAATAGAAATAGAAATAGAAAAAAAAGATAAATCTGGTGAGTTAAATCGTTTACGTAATAATGTGAGACGATATGCAATTTCGAAATCAGCAGGTAGGATTGGATTTTATTCCATGACATTGCCAACAGGTATGGGGAAAACGCTGGCATCAGTTTCGTGGGCTCTGCATCACGCAAAAAATAATGGACTGAGACGTATCATTATCGTACTGCCATTTATAAGTATAATTGACCAGACAGCCGGAGAACTCAAGCGGTGCTTCCCGGGCAGCAGGATCATCAAGCATCG
>CAYMQP010000110.1:0-11332 GCA_964392505.1 uncultured Bacteroidales bacterium | reverse complement strand
CGCGAAAGGCTTGCCGTTGCCGTCGCCATGTTTCCACGTGGAGAAGTTGGAGCTGGTGTGCTAATTATTTCCATGTCCCATGGTATTGGCGGAATTATAGTAACAGTATCCTTGCTTTCACTAGCATTAAACTTACTTCTCACAGGCTTATTCATTGTGATTGTGAATAGATTACTTAAAAATGTTCCAAATACTTAGGTACATATTTCTTAAAGCAGCTCATAATATATACTGCACACAACATTGTATATAGTTCATTCCGCCAAAGTTAGGATAAGAAACTGTAATCGTTTAATTTAGTGCAATTAACGAGCATTGGTAACGTTCGGAAAGGAAAAGCGGCACGGCACCATATATGAAGAATGTTATGCGTAATTGTTAAAATTCAATCTTTAAAATAATGAGTTATGAAATATTTAGATACAAATAGCTTATTCCAGACAATAGATAATGTATCAGAAGCATTATTATTTGATTTTAAAATAGACAAGAATGAAAGATTGGAAATCGCAGATTTTATAATTAACCGACAAGGTAAACCATATTCCTATGCCGATATGTTTGCGCCGACTAAAACGGATTTAAAACAAGATTTAATTTTGTTTACTGGAGAACGAATTAAATCAGGAGTGGGGAAAAGTCATATGATTGGAGAAGAGGCAAGTCGCATCTTACGAAAATTAGATTTACACCTTGATAAAGTAAATATAGCTTTAGAAAAAACAGATAAAGGATTAAAAAATCAAATGACCAAAGTGTTAAGAAATCCGAGATATGAATATGGAATGTATTGTTGTAAATCATGCTCATGTGGATTGTGGCTTAATCTCTCATCAGGAGGATTAAATAATGAAACTAAATTATTAGCTGCAGGAATAGAATACTTGAAACGATATCGGGATAATAAAGGGAAATGGAAAGGATTCCCTTATTATTATACTTTATATGTTCTAAATGAAATTGAGATAAATATGGTAATTGATGAATTGAAATATACGGCGAAGACCATTGAAAATAGGATGAAGAAAAAAAGGACAGAAGAAAATAAATACGAATTAAGACGCAATTATATTTGTGAACAGATTTTAAATAAAGTGAATTGTAATTAAATCGCCACCAAACACAACACACAATATAAGCAATCCCGTCTGAGTCGGTATTATTCATATTGCTGGAAAGTTGAGTATCATACTAAAAGCTGTAAATACCATGAGAGAAACACTCAAATACATTTTAGGATACCTAGTTGGATTTACATTATTTATATTATTAATACCGTATGGGTTCTATAAGTTGTCTCAATACGATTGTATATTTCATGGAAAAGTATTGATTTGTTCAAAAACGTTGAGATTTGTTTTATTCGCAATAATCTTTACTATTGGGGCAGTCTTTGCGATATGGTCAAACTTATTTCTATTTAAAATCGGAAAAGGTGGGCCGGCAGACGCGTTTGGAGTATCAGTAAGTCCACAAACTAAAAAACTTGTAACTACAGGACCATATCGGTATAGTAGAAATCCAATGGTATTTGGCACGTTATCAGTATATACATCGATTGTAATAATATTAAATTCGATAAGTGAATTACTAGTTCTAACACTTTATATATTTTTAATAATCTTGTATTTAAAGCAATCTGAAGAAAAGAGGTTGAAAAAGGATTTTGGAGAAGAATATTTAGAATATAAGAGGCAAGTACCAATGATATTTCCAATTCGATTAAAGAAAAAACAATAAGTACCGCACCATACAGGAGACTGTTAGCAAAAATGCAAAAAGGACAATCCGACAATAATATAACATAAGTTAATGAAAGCTAGTTATTTTATTAAGCATCTTTCCGGTACATTAATATTCTTTTTGATTTTGTTTATCAGTGCTGGTCGATTAAATTATAGGCAAGGATTGATTTATGTGATAATCAGTTTAATAATGTTTTCTCTAAATTATACTGTTTTACGGTTAGATTCTGAACTTATAAGTGAGCGTTCAAAGCCGGGAGAAAAAACTAAAAAATGGGATAAAATAATATTGGGATTCTCATTTTTAAATACAATAATCATGTTCATAATAGCTGGGCTCGATTCGGGTCGCTATCATTGGTCTCCAAATTTTCATTGGCGCATATATTTTATTGGCATAATTCTTACAATTTCCGGGCAACTCTTATTTCTAATTTCACAAAAACAAAATAAATTTTTCTCAAGTACAATACGCATTCAAACAGAAAGAGACCATACTGTTTGCGAAACAGGACTTTATAAAGTTGTAAGACACCCTGCTTATTTGGGTTCAATTATCCAATCATTAGGATTTCCATTACTCATTGGCTCACTTTGGAGTATCATACCAGTAAGTCTGTTAATTATCCTATTAATAATAAGGACATATATGGAGGATAAAACTTTAATAATTGAATTGAAAGGATACCTGGAGTATACTTTTAAAACCCGATATAGGATTATTCCATATGTATGGTAATTATATTATTTGTTTTTATAAACTTAACTTCAGTAACGGTGAATCAACCTTTGCAAGACATTGATTGACACAATACGAACGTAGGACACCCTTTCAAAACATGCTGAACAAATATAATGCGATGCGACACTAACGACAACATACTGGACGAATGTTGTGCACTACATAAAAAATGACTACCAGTAAATTTTCTCAACCCGGACTTAATCAGGGAATCTCAGAACAATCGGGACCGTAATGACAAGTACTACTGGTAATCGTCTCCACTGTATTGGGAATTACAATAGCATAAGTATTTGTTTCGAAGGAATACCATTCAGGCATTTGAGCAACACCCTGGCAGACACCGTAAAATGTTGATCGGTAGCCAAGGCATAAAGTTTTACCTTCAGCCGAAATAGCCGTACCCATTAAGAGATAATCCGAATCAAGTTTACCATGCTTATAGGTGTAACAATCCGTATAAAATACAATTTTTTCTTTTTTCCAGTCGACTTCCAAATTTATATAATCGGAAAGCGGTTTAAACTCTTTTTTAGTTTCTATAATACGGTTTATATAACCGGATAAATTAACCGGATCCTCTTTAACCTTTTTCCTTTCGGATTTCGTAGAATCAGATGGGATTGCCCTTTGCTGATTTTCAGGGCTAATTGTATAAACTAATTCTGACTTGTAATTTATTATTTTAAAACCCGGTTGCGGCCACAGGCAATTGTGTCTGCTATGGTCGATGAACAGGGGTTCTGCTTCAATAATCTGCGTATCTGGTTCAATCAGGTGCTCAACTTGTTTTTTCTTTTTAAAAATCATCAAACGTTTTCTATCCTGTTTCAATTGCTTTTGAGCCAATGTAGCAATGCATATCATAAGTAGCACTATGGTAAATATCTGTTTCATATACTATGGATACATAAGACATATAAATTCCATAAATAATGAATAACCGGTATGCTGCTTTTTATACTGTTCATCAAAAACAGTGTTATGTAACGTCTATGCTATCAGACCGTTGGAATGTTACGTAAAGTACTAACTATGGCATACCGAATTAAAGAAATATTTTTGGATAATGTGAACAAATAGCTTAAATAGCAATTAAAATTAATATAGAAATGAATAAGAAAATAACATTATTAATTGATGCTTTCATTAACCTAATTTTAGGGGTATTACTATTAGCATACTCGCCTAAAATTGTCGAGTTCCTGGGAGTGCCATATTCTGCTAACTATTTTTATCCTAATATTTTGGGTGCAGTTCTTTTGGGGATTAGCATTGCTATGGCTATAGAAGCATATAGGAAACCCTCAAATGAATTTATAGGACTTGGATTAATTGGTGCAATAAGCATAAATATATGTGGAGGAATAGTTCTTTTATTATGGTTATTATTCGGTGAATTAAATATACCAGTTAAAGGATTAATATTCCTTTGGATACTGGTTATTCTATTATTAGTAATAAGTTCAATGGAATTATTTATAAATATAAAAAAAGAAAATAAAGGTTAGCACCCTGACTAACACTATTCTAAGGGAAAAGAAATAAAACTAACCTTTAGGCATCGATTTAAAAATCCTGAATTCGGGTATCAGATATATTTATTAATTAGTTCACATAAATACTTT
This sequence comes from uncultured Bacteroidales bacterium, assembly GCA_964392505.1. Classification (GTDB taxonomy): domain Bacteria; phylum Bacteroidota; class Bacteroidia; order Bacteroidales; family UBA10428; genus UBA10428. The sequence continues at coordinate 7,217 of CAYMQP010000110.1, read as the reverse complement.
ACCTCAATAGGCTTAGGTATGAAGTCGTTAAACCCGTTGTTAAGAATTTCGCGTTTATCATTTTCGTGAGCGTAAGCCGTTATAGCAATAGCGGGTATATTTTTATGTTTATTACGTATAATTTTCAGTGCTTCTATACCATTTATAACGAGCAATTTAATATCAAACAATAATATAATATCACCAGGATCGGGCATTTTCGCCATAAAATCAGCGGCTTCCTGTCCATTTTCTGCCCTATTATTTCAGCTTTGGTAGGTTTAAATATTTTTCTATGTAATTCAAAATTCACAGGTTCATCTTCGGCAACAAGGATCCTAATTTTCCCCCAATCTGGTTTACCAACTATTTTTCTGGTTTCCTCACTGGACGTAATAGCAGGGTGAAAATAAAATAGAAAAGTTCATATTTTATCATCACCCTCCAATGATAATGAAATCCTAAGAAGTTATGGATTTCATTATATTTAATAAATGTCAGGTATTATCTTAATAGTAACATCTTCCCTGTTTCATTATAACCATCTTTAACCAGTAGATAATATACTCCGGGTGGATAATTACGAGAATCAAATTCAATGGTATGTGCTCCTGCATCAATTTTTTTATTACACAATGTTTCAATTTCCTTTCCAAAACAATCATAAATTTTAAGTGTAACAAAAGCCATTGAAGGAATTGTGAATTTTATCGTCGTATTCCGACTGAATGGATTGGGGTAGTTTTGAATCAGCTCGTTAAAGCATTTTACATCATAAATTTCTCATATATGTAAAATATTGAAAATTAATCAACAATTCAATATTTTCGTTTTACACTGATTCTATTATTTAATGTCTTAAGCCATGAAAAAGCATTTTATTTCAATCGTCGCCGTGCTGATTCTCTCAAGTATTATTGACATTGCTTCGGGTCAGGATCAATTAACTATTTATAATAATGAGTATTTTTCTTCCCCATGTGTAGATGTTTTTGTTTTTAGCGATGCCTATTTTGAAGGTCATCAGGGAGGAATCAATATTATACATCATGGTAATAGAATTGCTGCTAACGGTGATTTGCGTCTCGAAAAAGCCCCCGGTCAGTGGCAGGCTATTTCACAACTCAACAATAAAACTATCGATAAGGATAATAATTCGATTACAGTTTCCTTAGGTTATCCGAACGAGAAAGCCAGAAATCGGTCATTTAATCCTGTAACTTACCCAAATCTTGAATTAGATTACCAAATCACAATTAAAGCAGAGGAGAACAGCATTCGTATTATTATCGACCTGGAGAAACCTCTTCCAAAACAATGGCTCGGAAAAGCAGGTTTTAATCTCGAATTGTATCCTGGCGATTTATTCGAAAAATCATATTGTATGGATGGTATAGCAGGTACTTTTCCGCGACAACTTAAAGGTCCGTTTTATGAAAGAAATGAAAACTATAATGAAGTTGTTCCATTGGCTTCGGGAAATAAATTAATTGTTGCACCCGAATCGGAAAAACAGCGAATGACAATTGAATCAATTACCGGGCCTATAGATTTGCTTGATGGAAGATCGTTACACAACAATGGCTGGTTCATTATCCGATCGTTAATACCAAAAGGAGCTACAAAAAATACTATTGAATGGGTGATTAGTCCTAATATCATTGAGAATTGGAAATACAATCCAATTGTTCATATCAACCAGGTGGGATATTTTACCCGTCAAAACAAAACAGGCCTTATTGAATGTGATCGGAGAGATAGTCTTACCCGGATATTCCAAGTAAAACAGGTTCTTCCATCGGGAGAAATTAAAACCGTTCTTTCTGATTCGGCCGTTCACTGGGGAATTTATCAGCATTTCCGATATTATCATATAAATTTTACCGAAGTCACTAAACCCGGTGTATATTTTATTACTTACGACGAAAGCCAGTCGGAGTTATTCAGGATTAATAATGATATTTTCGACCGTCATGTCTGGCAGCCAACGTTAGAATATTTTCTACCGGTACAGATGTGCCATATGAGGGTAAACGACCGATACAAAGTTTGGCATGGCCTCTGCCACATGGACGATGCCCGGATGGCTCCTACCAATATTGTTCATTTTGATGGGTATTCCCAGGGAAATTCAACTTTAACCTCTTTCAATCCGCTTGATCATGTGCCCGGTTTGAATGCCGGTGGCTGGCACGACGCAGGCGATTACGATCTCAGGATAGAATCGCAGAGCGGCACAATGTATGCCCTTAGCTTACTATATGAAGCTTTCCATATCGATTATGATATCACTACCATCGACCAGAGTGCCCATACGGTTGAAATGCATGTACCCGATGGAAAACCTGATATATTACAACAGATCGAGCATGGGACTATCAGCATTGTAAATGGCTATCGTTCACTTGGAAGACTTTATCGCGGAATTATTTGTAACGACCTTCGTCAGTATGTGATTTTAGGTGACGGTTCAGTTATGACAGACAATATTATTTATAGTGAAGAAATTAAAGAAGGTATTCCCGAATGGCTTGGTAAACAAAATGATGACCGCTGGGTATTCACAGAATCCAATCCGCGTCGCGAATTATGGGTTAGTGCTCATCTTGCAGCTGCATCGAGAACCCTGAGAGGATTTAATGATACCCTTGCTGAACAATCGCTGGAAATTGCTGAGACTTTATGGAATAATAATTCTCATCAGGAATTTGCGAGGGAAAAAATTATCACATTGGTAGAATTAATTCTGGCAACCGACAAGTCTGAATATTTAAGTCAAATGCTTGACATGAAAGATGATGTTGCCCGGAACGTGCCTGAAACCGGCTGGGCTGTGGCCAGAATCCTTGACCGGATAGAGGATCCCATTTTCCAGCGTGGATATATGCTTTCGATACAAAAATATTACATGGATTTAAAGAATGAGACCCGTAATAATCCATTCGGAGTGCCTTATAAACCACGAATCTGGGGTTCGGCATGGGGTATCGTACAATTCGGCGTCGGACAATACTATCTACATACTCTGTTAAAAATTGAGGATGCTAAAATTTATATGCTAAATGCCCTGAACTATATTTTAGGATTACACCCGGGCGAAAATACAGCATCGTTTGTATCGGGTGTTGGAAGCAAATCAACTATTATAGCTTATGGGTTGAATCGTGACGACTGGTCGTACATTCCGGGAGGTGTTGTATCGGGAACAGCTTACATTAAACCAGATTTCCCCGAGCTTAAAGAGTGGCCCTACCTTTGGCAACAGTCGGAATACGTTATAGGAGGAGCTGCTTCCGGTTTTATGTTTCTGGTGCTGGGAGCCAAGGAAATACTCAAAGAATAACACAAAACAAGCGACTTTTCATTACAGACCATACTTTTTAAGCAAAGGTTGAATGGCTTCGGCCCAGGGAATATAAGCATCGTCGGTAAGATGAGTGCCATCATAGGTAAATTCTTCCCTAAGATTACCATCTTTACACAAATAAGGCCTTAAGTCTAAAAACTCATAGTTACGCGATGAGCAGAAAGCTTTCATCTGTTTATTTAGTTTATCAATCTCCCTGTTAATAGAATCATTTGCCAGCTGGTATAACAAAGTTTGATATATTGGCGTTGTTCCACACTTATGAATAGAATCAAGTATCATTTTATTGTTTCGCTCTATTCTTTCAGTAGTAATGCCCAGCGAGTAATCGTTAATCCCGGCCATATAAAAGCAGATCAGAGGCTTCTTGGGTACAATATAGTCTTTTATCACCCATGATAGTTGCTCCGATGTCCATCCGGGCATGCCACCGTTGAATATATCATTCCGTTGAAGCAAACCCGACCAGTTGCCTGCATGCGTAATCGAATTACCCAGCATTACAATTCGAATCGTATCATTATTCATCGTATTATCATTTCTGCTGTGTAATAAGAATCCCAAATAAAGCAATAATATAATATTTAGGCTTAAGAATATAATGAAATATATTCGTTTCATAGTAAACTGTTTAAATTTTCGCTTTGCAAAATAAGAAAAAGTATATAGTAATGACTCGTTGCCACAATCCTTTTTAATTCTGTATCTTCCATTGAACATATATACCATTCATTATTCAACAATAATTTATCACAGAGAAATATTCTAACTATCGCAAAAATTTCCGATATTGTCGAAAATTAATAATTATCGATAGAGTCTTTGTTAGCGCGAAGATCTTTAACCCTTAACCAATAAACAGTTATGAAGAAATATATTTTTCTTTCGGTTGCCGTATTCAACCTGGTCAATATTTCGGCTCAATTAAAATTTGAAAAAAACTTTGACTTTGAATATAATTTCTACTATCCGTCTACAACATTCAAGACGCAACCCATGTATAATCCGCTTTCCGACGCATACGACGTAAAGTTTTATGGTATCGATCTGGAGGTTGATAATACATCGATATATCTTAGCGGAAGTGTTACGATAGGTGCCACAGTTGCTGTTACCGAGCTGGATACTTTCGTGTTTGAATTACACTCTGATTATACCATTGATTCAATAAAAGTTAATGGCATTGCTGAAAGCTACATCCGGGATTATGATGATGTAATTGTTCTGTTAAGTTCAGCTCTGACAGAATCGGATTGGATAGAGGCACAAATTTATTACCACGGCCAGATCAATACAACAGGCTGGTCGGGTATTATGCATAATGAATTCTATGATATAACCTATACACTTACGGAGCCTTTCTATGCCAAGGATTGGTTTCCATGCAAACAGGTACTCACTGATAAGGCTGATTCGGTATATATATTTATAACTACTAACGACACTCTCAAAGTAGGTTCGAACGGCTTACTTACAAATGTTGTTCCGGTAGGCCAAGGAAAAGCCCGTTATGAATGGAAAACCTATTACCCTACGGCATATTATTTAATTTCCATTGCTATAGGCGATTACGTTGAGTATAATATCTATGCAAAACCCGAGGGATTAGAAGATTCCATTCTTATTCAAAATTATATCTACGATGAAGACATGCTGAATTATTATAAAGAAGATATAGATATTACGGCCGATTTAATTGAGGTCTTTAGCGAGCTATTTGGAATGTATCCTTTTAAGGACGAAAAATATGGTCATTGCATGGCACCCATAGGAGGAGGCATGGAGCATCAGACTATGACAACCATAGGTGGATTTAGTTTTATGCTGGTTTCGCACGAACTCACTCACATGTGGTTTGGCGACTATGTTACTTGTGGTACCTGGCAGGATATTTGGGTTAATGAAGGTTTTGCTACATACGGCCACTTACTGGCACTGGAACAACTTAATGATCAGTTTCCGGTAGATATAATGCAACAATATCATAACGACCAGCTAGGTGGTATTTTTAATGGGAGCCTATATATACCTGAATCTTATTTTAATATCGATTTTACAAGTGAAGAAGAAGTTGATGCGCTTACTTCGCGAATATTTAGCTGGGGTTTATCGTACGAGAAGGGAGCTATTATAATTCATATGCTCCGTTATGAATTAAACAACTACGATATGTTTTTTGATATACTACAGACTTACCTTACACAACATCAATTCAGTACTGCCATAGGTACTGATTTTAAATCTATAGCTGAAAATGTATCAGGCATGGATTTAACCGATTTTTTCAATCAATGGTATTTTGGCGAAGGATTTCCCCGTTATAATATACAATGGTTCCAGGAAAATGATACGGTTTATATTCGTTCTGTTCAAACTACTTCAGCTCCTTCTACGCCTTTATTTAAAATGAATATGGATTATCACCTGGTTTATTCAGGCGACGAAGAAATTGTAAGACTATATCAAAGTGAAAACGAGCAAATCCACCGGGTGTATTTTCCCGAGACCATTACCAACATTAGTGTTGATCCAGAACACTGGGTATTAGAGGAAATTCAAAGCATCGAAGAGGAAGTATTTCCGCTTGCCAAAGTGAGTAACTTCACTGAAACACCTACCATCGATATGTATCCCAATCCGGTTAAAGACCAGCTTTATATTAAACTCACTGGTTCGTGTACTTCAATCCTTATAACATTCTACGATTCATCAGGTCAGGTTGTCCAAAAGAGGTTAGTCGAAAAACCACTAACAGAAATAGACATGACATCATTTAGTAAGGGTATTTATCTTATCGAGATCAAAACTGGATCGGAGCGAGTATTACAGAGAATCATAAAACAATAGACTATAACATAAGATACAAATTAAGAATTATATACAGATTAAATGTCATTTACATTTTTCAAAATGGCATATCGGTATTCATCGCAGATTTCATCATTTTTAATTACTGATTTTCTAAAAATTCCCTCAAGTTCGAAACCGCATTTTTCCAATACGTGCCGGGAAGCTTTGTTGAAATCAAAAACCCCGGTATAAATTCTTATTAAATTCAAATTATTAAAACCATACGCAACTAGCTGTTTTATAGCAGCTGTAGCTATTCCTTTATTCCAGAAAGGCTCACCGATCCAGTAACCAATCTCCGCACTTTTACGATAAACATCGGATTGTAATACAAGACCCGCTATGCCCGCCAGTTTCTTTTGGTACTCAATGGCAAAAGTACATTGTGGATTTTCTTTTTCGCATCGTCCTATGTAATAATCAGCATCCTTTTCAGTATAGGGATGTGGAAAAAAATCGCGTAAATTATTAAAGATATTTTTATTATTTGCCAACAATACTAATGAAGTTTTATCAGTGGATTTCAGCTTCCGCAATATAACAGACGGTACTTTTTCGAGTTCCATAGAATTAATACTTAACTTAATAAAACAGCTATGATAATTTTTACAAATTGGCTGGTGTTTTTTAACCTACAAGTATAAGTTATTCGTTGATTATTACCAATTTCAATGATACGTTTTAGATTCAGAGAAAAGGTAAGAAAAGAAATGAAAGAATCAGGAAATAAAAGGATAATATTCCGGTTAACATTCTTATCATTAATTATATTACTCTTTATCATACAAGCATGCAAGATCCATCATAAAAGTAGGTCTCAACTCTACATATGGAAAAATGTACAAATTGTGGGAGGTGGCTTTGTCAGTGGTATAGTATTTCATCCTCATGCACAGAATGTCCGCTATTGCCGAACTGATATGGGAGGTGCTTATCGATGGAACGAACAGGATAAAAAATGGGATCCTATGCTCGACTGGCTCTCCTATGAAGATTTAAACTTAATGGGCGTAGAGAGTAT
>CAYMQP010000109.1:2169-11388 GCA_964392505.1 uncultured Bacteroidales bacterium | reverse complement strand
GTGGTAGCCTTTTCACCTGGTGAATATTTTTCGAAATTCGGATGGAACCGCGATATAATTGAAACATCCGCTTCACGCATTAAATGTTCGGTATTCATAACTTCGGCCCGTAATGAAAAAGAAAACTGGGAAAAAATTTATAATGCCATACCGGTTCAGGGTAAAGTTTCATTTCTTCCTCAGGTTAATGGAAGGCATGGTTCGAAGGCATTATGGCCTGTATTCCCTGAAAACACAGAATATTGGACAGCGTTAAAAAGCTATCTTAATCGTTTTAAGTAATCTCTATTTGTACAAGAGGTTATTTAACGTATCATAATGGGAGTTGAGTTAAGCCGTAACATTTATTTTTTCTTATATTAAAGCATTAACCCGTGTAATATAAAGTTATATTTATTATTTTCAATTTCGCTATAAATTAAAATTATGGCAGGTAAAAAGGTTACCAATCCAACGGTACCAATATTTGTTGTATCGGGAGGGAGGGGGATAGTAGTATATAATATGGTACATTCCCTTATTATCCAGTATCCTGATAATAGAATACCCGTGCATGTTATGTCAGAAGTTCAGTCGAAGGAAAAGATTATTGAGGTAGTAAAGAAAGTAAAAAAAGCAGGAGGTATAATCACTCACTCTATGGTTAATTCTGAATTGCGCCATATACTGATAAATATATGTGCGGAATACCACGTAAAGGAGATTGATTTTATGGGACCTCTGGCCGATTTCCTTGAGAAGGAGCTTGGACTCAAATCAGTTAATATGCCCGGACTTTATCGCAGAATTAATGCACAATATTTCGACAGGATAGAGGCTATTGAATATACCCTTAATCACGACGATGGAATAAATGCTCACCGGATTTCTGATGCCGATATTGTACTGATAGGGGTATCACGAAGTGGTAAAACTCCCCTGAGCGTATACATGTCAATGTTTGGATGGAAAGTAGCTAATGTCCCGATAATTAAAGATATAGCTCCGCCAGAAGAATTATTTACAGTGGATCCAAGGCGTGTTTTTGGTTTGAGCATCAATCCCAGTTATTTAATAACACAGCGGATCAAGCGGCTAGAACAAATGGGTAATGTCCTGAATGAAGGATATATTGATAATAGAAAAGTTAGGGAAGAGTTACGATATGCAAATTTTATATTCGATAAAGGCGGATTTACCATAATAAATGTTAATAACAAACCTATTGAAACCACGGCCAATGAGATCATTGGTATGATTTCAGATCGTTTTGGGAACCAGGATAGAAAAACAAAGTCTTCAATATAAAAATAACCATTAGGTCTATTTAAAGCATTTCAAGCCCATTATTAATTAAGCAAAATGATATTATCTATTTAAAAAAGGACTTTAACAAACTTTAACAATGATTACATCTTTTTAACTTGAATTGACATATTAAGTGAGATAACTTAGTACGTGATAAAGATCGATATGGGTTTTATATATGTAATAATATTATGTTTAATTAATGCTGTAGGGGTTCAAAGGAAAAATGCTCAGCAAATACTTGAAAGAAACCTCTTGTTATCAGAAACCCTCAATTCAATAACGTATACAGATTATATCCTACCAGCTGACGAAAACGATTATGATTTTACTTTTGATGCAGGAACTCAGACAACCAGTACATTTGATCAGGATATATTTCGAAACACAATTAATTTTGTGGTTCTGAATTCTTCTGCATTTTCTAATTATTATTTAAGTCCACTTAATTTAGATATTCCACCTCCAAATTGTTCTTGATCTTTCATTGAGTAAAAGTTATTACTCTTTAACTAAGAGAATTGTCCAATAATTTAAACTTAAAAAGATGAGAACAATAATAAATCCTATGGTGGAAAAACCAAAAACAATAGAATATCCTTATGTAAAAAATAATGATAATCTGAAAGTCGAACTCATCAACTTCAAGAAATCAGAAAAACATTATATACTCCAGGTTGGTATTATAAATCTGGAAAGTGATAATTACCGACTTTTTTTAAAAGGATCTTGTTTAAGTGTAATACTTTCTGAACCACGGGAATTTTCAAGACCTGTACATATGCATAATATCAATTGGAAAGTATACAGCCGTCAATCCTATGAAGTGCTTAAGCATGTGGATATATGGTTGCCAGGCGATAACTTTTACCTTATTCGACATTTTGCTTATCCCAGTGACCAGCTATTGGAAGTAATACTGGGAAGGTTTTATAGTGATGAGATTTGGTTTTAAAATTTTAATGCTATGAAAACAAAAATGCTAATTCTAGTATTTACATTTTTCGGAATTGTTTCTTGTAATTCTCAGGAAAGCAAATCCGAAAAAAAAGTAACCACAAAGAATAAACCTCATGAAGAGTTCCAAGTGAACCGAAAATATGACAAGCAGGGGAATCTGATTGAGTTTGACTCGACCTATACTTCTTATTACTCTAATATTAAAGGAGATACACTTGCGATTGACAGTATAATGAGGAATTTTGAAACTTATTTTAACCGTCATTTCTCAGCTGTAAATTCTAATAATATTTTTGGAATGGATTCAACCTTTCATCGCAATTTTTTCAGCGACGATTATTTTGAAAAACAATTTTTTCGCCAGAATGAATTCATGTTAAAGATGATGCGGGATATGGATTCGATAAAAAATGAATTTTTCCGGATGCATTCCCAGAACATACAGAACTTGTGATGGTAAATACAGGTTAGGATAATGAGTGAAGAGCCTGGTCTTCAGGTTTCGATATTACAATATATAATTTCTTCATGTTTGCGATCAGATCAGTCTCTTCACCTTTGTTTAGACGAGCATTTAATTATCATCAAAAAATGATAAGAATGTTCATATATTTTTTCATCGATATTTGATTATAGTCTTATAAATTAATACCATCCCTTATAGAACTTAGTTTATTTGAATCGGTTGAAAGTCATAAATTTAATGGAAAGCGAAACCTAAATGAGCATAATTGCCTTCTTGATTGGCAATTAAAACCACTTTCGTTTACGAAATAACAGAAAACCAACAAAGGACATTAGCACAGAGACTACTATTATTCCTGGAAAGGCCCAGTTTGCTTGCTCAAAAGAGTTTGGAACATTCATTCCGTATACACTGGCAATAAGCGTTGGTATCATAAGGATGATTGAAATTGAAGTAAGTTGTTTCATGACCATATTCAGATTGTTAGAAATAACAGAAGCAAATGCGTCCATCATTCCTGCCTGTATATCAGAATATATCTGAGCCATCTCAATTGCTTGTTTATTTTCAATTACGGCATCTTCAAGGAGGTCCTCGTTGAGTTCACTAATGGAATTTCTTTTGGAGTTTCTTAATTTGGCCAAAACCAGTTCATTGGCTTTTAGTGATGTAATGAAGTATACCAGGCATTTTTCCATTTTGAGCAGTTTGTTCAGCTCCTTGTTTCGGATCGATTTTTCAAGATCCTGCTCAATACTTGATGTTTGCTGGTTGATTTGCTTCAGATAACGTGAATAAACTGTTGCCGATCTTAGAAATAATTTAAGCAGAAAGTTCAAAATATCATTTACCTGTTGGTATTGTTCCCTGTATAGTGAAGGCTGTTCAAACGATAATACTTCGTTATGGATTGCACAGAGTGTTACCGTTGCCTCCCCGGTCATAAAAATGCCTAGTGGTACTGTATGGAATGGTACACCATTATCAGGATTTGATACGGGTATACGAATAATCACCAACGTCCAATTATCATCGTATTCTACTCGGGGTCTTTCATCAGCATCAAGTATATCCTGAATTACATCTTCAGGGACACGGAATTCCTGGATAAGACGATTTATTTCATCGTGCGATGGCTGTGATACATTAACCCAGCAACCTTTTTCTGCTTGCGGTATACCTATATACCCTGCGAAACTTTGGTAAATTTTTAACATGATGGTACCTCCCACATTTTATTCTTTGGGGAGGCAATACGCAAGGCCCCCCTAAAGAAGTGTGATTAATCTGAATTGACTATGATACGGGCCTTCGTCCATATGTACTTTAAAATCGATTTGTGCGGCAATATTAGTAAAAAAACTTATACTTTGGCCTAAATATTGAGGGATAAATTATACTAAATGTAATTATAAATGAGTTCTTATGATTAAGAGAAAGAATGGAATCATTTAGGAAAGACTTAATGATTTACTAATTTTGTTGCCAGATATATTACAGGACATGATACCTTTTCTTAACATAGTAACCGGAATTATTCTACTTGGTGTCATAACTTTTAAGACTGAGCTACAATCCGATGTAAAGAAAATATCGCACCAAAACAACTTAGAGTTGCTTTTTGAGCAGCCTATGTCGTTTGCAGAGTTTGATGATAAAATTTTTAAAGAAAAGGGTATATCAGGAAATTCAATCGAATATGATGATCATTATTTGTTAAATAGTATTCATTTATCGCAGGCTACTATAGACTTCAATTTACACGACTCTTTAAATAATGGAGAGAATGAAGCCTGTTGTTCTTTCCTATCACTTTTATTATCTGAACTTGATCTCCCTCCTCCTCATTTAACCTGATATATGAACTAGATATTTTGTTTTTCCTATAAACCCGGGAAGAATTCTGGTGTGCATATATGTGTCAGTTAAACTAAATACCTTTTTTAGGGTTTAATACTTTAGATATAAAAACCATTGAATTTTAAATATTACAGAAATGAGGAAAGATAAGAAGTTGGTGCAAATTGCTGCTGATGATAGAGAAAATTACAGCATTCGAAAACAGGCATTGGACGATATAAAGGATAAGCACTTTATAGATTACCTGGCTGAAAATGCTAAAGATGAGTGGATCAGGCTGGAATCGGCCATTCAAAATAAAAACACAAGAATTCTGGAACAACTCACAAATCATCCTGACGAACGAATACGGCTTGATGCAGCCATTGAACTCGGTAATCAGGAAGCTTTGGCAGGTATTGTTATAAACAGCGATCTGGCTCTTCATCGTGATATAGCATTGAACTACATTACATCGAAAATACAGCTACGCCATATAGTGGAGCGAAGCAGCCGTGATCAGGATAGAGTTGAAGCAGCTATTCGACTGGGAGATAATGAAATATGTCGATCGCTGATTAGTGAGATAACCAATGAAGACTTGCTATTTCGAATTGCTCAATTCATTAACGATTATAAGCTTTTAGCCGAAATATCGGGTAAAGCTACCAACGCGCGCGTCAAAAAGATAACAAGTGAATGGCTTGAGGATCTGACTCCCGGAACTGGGCGAGAAATAGATTAATAATTTCTGGAGATTTTGTCTATCAGGGTTTAATTAGAAATTTATAGTGAATTCTAATACATTCAAACTGGCATAGAGATTATGGAGAAATATTCTTGTATAGGCAATATCGAGTAATGAGTTGCTCGAAGTTGTATTATTTATCTTTGTTGCCAAGCTTTTAAAGTTTTACATTAACAGGCATAATTACTACCAAACATTATTTCTATCGGTAGTGCTTGCATGCATTTTTGACACACTGAATTCGGAATCTTTCATTTTATAGCAAGTTTGAGGTTACATATCCGAAATAAACAGCCAGGAAACCGAATGATATTCAACAAGGAATAGACGATAACCGAGAATATCTGATCTATAATCAGCAATATGAGGTTTTCGCTGGTAAAAGTAGAAAAGGTTGTGAATCCACCGCAAAGACCTACCACAAGAAACCTTCTCTATTCAAACTTCAGGAGAGCACTTTTATCGGCAATTCTCCTAAAAAGCCAATAAAAAATTACCTAAAATATTTACAAGTAATGTATCAATAGGGATTGATAAATAATCAAAGTGTAAATTAAGCTTCGATATGAAGTAACGGGCTATACAGCCAATAAATCCCCCAAATACTATTAATACGATTTTTTTTAACATTACGTAATTTTACAAAGTATCAATAAAATCACGTATGTGAGTATTATGGTTGATACAATTGCTGCAAAAGTAATATTTCATTAAATTGATTTTTCGAAAATAATCCATATTTTGCAACTATGAAATGTGTATACTTGACTCTAATCGGCTTTTTAATTGCACCTGTTTTATTTGCCCAGCAAAGCCTGGATATCCTTACTCTCTCGGGACGATATGGATTTCCTGTATCGTATGAAGATACACTAGCCGGAAAGGCCAAAGAATCAGGCCTATTCGCAGCCCTTACTGTGCCGGTACCTATAACTAAAAAAACTATATGGTACAATAGCGTTAACTATTTCTATTTTCATGTCGATAATGAATCTGTATTACCTGATGATATTGCCGATCCGCTAGATTTGCATGGTTTTATACTTCGAACAGGATTATATCAGAAGTTTAATAACGGGCGGGCTATACAACTGCTTTTTGCTCCCAGGCATATGTCGGATTTGAATAATGCAGAAGGAAATAGCTTTCAATTAGGTGCACTAGCAATGTATGAGAAGAAATTTCACGAGAGACTAAGTATTGCTTTTGGTGCTATGTATAACCAGGAATTTTTCGGACCCTATTTGGTACCGCTCATTAATTTAAACTGGCAATTGTCCGATCGTTGGAGTATCGCAGGTTTACTCCCTGTATATGCCAAAATCAATTATAAAATAACTAATAATTTCACTGTAGGTATTAGTCATTTTGGACTTGTTACAACCTATCGCCTGAATGATGAAGCATACAAGGACGACTACATTGAACGACAAAGTATTGATTTGTGCTTATTTGGACGGTATAAACTAGCAGGCAATTTATATCTTGAAGGGCGATTTGGCAGATCATTAAGTCGCAGCTACACACAGTATGCTGCAGATCAGAAAGTAGATTTCAGCCTACCGCTTATCGGATTTGGTGATAATAGAGTACAGAAGAATGAGGACTTTAATGATGGATTTATTATCGATATAAGATTAGTATATAACATTTTAATTCCTCCAGACAATTAAAATAAAAGAATTGGTAATAAAACAAGATTTTTAAAAACATTGTTGCTAAACTCTTCATTTCTTCTGCATTTCTTTCAGCTTAACATACTTTATAAACGTAGCATGGGCTGAAATAGCGCAGACAATAAATCCGTAATAGCCATCGAGAATTCCGAGTCTTATTATGTAATCCCTGAAAAATTTCCAACATGGTTTTAAACATATTTTAAGCAGGGTTGATTTTTTACCATTTTTATAGGCTTCGTCGGCACCAATTTCTGAAAACTTATTAATCTGGTCGATATGTTGAGCTATACTGTAAAACGAATAATGCAGCAAGTCACCCTTAAGATGTTTTAAGGTTGTTCCTTTTTCAAGTTCATATCGGTCGTGCGGATTCTTACCCATCCACTTGCCTTTTCGGCTATCCCATAATCGAAGCTTTTTATCAGGATACCAACCGCAATGTCTGATCCATTTTCCACAGTAATTAGTAAGTCTGTTAAAGGTAAAGCCATCGTGAGACCAGTTTTCTCTAACTGCCTTAATCGATTCTTTTAATGTTTCCGATAATGCTTCATCGGCATCGAGTGAAAGAATATAGGGGTATTTAGCCTGAGTAACAGCCCAGTTTTTTTGCTGAATGTGACCTTCAAATGCATGCTCGATAAACCGAACTTCATATTTTTTACATATAGACTTTGTGTTATCGGTTGAAAATGAATCGACTATCATAATGTCATCGGCAATATCCCTGACCGATTCAATACACCGGGCTATATTTTTTTCTTCGTTATAGGTTATGATTACAACAGATATTTGTGGCATTATTTTAAAAATTAATCATTTGTTACCTCATTGAATCTTTAGTATGTAGTCTCTTATTGAAAGTTACATGTGTTGATATGTTGTGATTTCTAAAACGCAGTTAATATAATCTTTTAAGCAGATAAAGAATCTATTTCTGTAAAAATATTTTAAATATATTTTTATTATGAGAATATTCTCATTATTTTTGCAAAAAATTATTTATGCCCCGGCGAAGAAGATTAAGAAAAATTGTGGCTCCACCACGTTTCCGAGGATACAGACCCTACGGAAATATGAATGCCCCAGATGATTATATTGAATTACTGTATGAAGAATATGAAGCAATTAAGCTGGCCGATTATGATTTGATGAACCATAAGGAAGCTTCGGAACTAATGGGCATATCTAGACCGACTTTTGCTCGAATATATGAAAGTGCTAGAAGAAAAATTGCTCAAGCACTTGTCGAGACTAAAGAAATAAAAACGGTTTACGGTAACGCATGGCTCGATAAAAATTGGTATTTGTGCATTGATTGTAATGCCAGATTTACCATGCCGTCGAAATTAATTAGTAGTAACTGTCCTATTTGTAAATCGAAAAATATTGATTCTTTAAAAAATGTGGTATGAAAACAATAATTACATCAACAGGTGATGAACTGAGTTCACAATTTGACAAACGATTTGGACGCGCAGGCTGGTTTTGTTTATATGATGAAGATACGGAAGAAACTGGTTTTATTGAAAATGTAAATAAGAATGCGACCGCAGGCGCAGGAACAAAGACTGTCGAAAAGATGGTCGAGCTTCAGGTTAAAAAAATCATATCAGGTGATTTTGGTCCTAAGGCAAAAGACCTGTTGAATAAATTCAATATTCAAATGGTAATTATTCAGGATGAGAATTTAACGGTATTTGATATCATTAAAAGAATAAGAAACTAATATGAATTATACAAAGAAGAGGAAAGAGGGGATGAAGTAATGCTGAAAATAAAGAGATTTTAAACTTTAAAAAGGAGGTTATCATGCCAGGATTTGACAGAACAGGACCTGAAGGTAAAGGTTCAGGAACAGGAAGGGGATTAGGTAATTGTAATCCCGAAAATACTAAGAATGAAAACAATACCCAGGAAGAAACTGCAAGAGGCAAAATGCGGGGATTTTTCGGAAGAGGAAGAGCTAGAGGGCGGGGCTGGAAAAGAGGAGCTGGCCGTGGAATGGGAAGAAGAATTAGGCAGCGGGGTAACTAAGGCTTTGAATTTCGACGGAAGTATTCCATATATGTGTTCTTCAAGTTGGGATACGGGTGGATTATTGTACATAAAATGAATTCAATCCTTTTCACTTATATTCTGTTGGCCATCATTGTTGGAAGTACAGGCAGCGTGTTGTTGGCAGGTTTACTTTTATTACTGAAAGAGGTTCAATTGGAAAAAACGGCAACCTATCTGGT
>CAYMQP010000109.1:0-2159 GCA_964392505.1 uncultured Bacteroidales bacterium | reverse complement strand
ATCTGGTTTCGCTTGCCGGGGGCACATTATTAGGAGCAGCTTTTCTGGGTATGTTGCCCGGTGCGGTAAACCTGATGGATAGCCGTGTAGTACTTAAAATAGTACTGGCGGGAATTATCGGCTTTTTCCTTGTGGAGAAATTTATACTCTGGCGTACCTGCTTCAACAAAGAATGCTCGCGTCATAGAAATGCTTCTGCACCTTTGATATTGATTGGAGATGCTTTTCACAATTTCATTGATGGAATTGTAATTACTGCGGCATTTTTAACCTCGATAAATTTTGGAATACTGGCAACTCTGGCTGTTGTTGCACATGAAATACCTCAGGAACTTGCCGATTTCGGAATATTAATTCATAATGGATATTCGAGGCAAAAAGCCTTGCTTTATAATTTATTATCAGGATCAACGGCCCTTATAGGCGGTATTCTGGCTTTTTTTGCACTAGAATCGGCTGAACAATTTATACCCTATGCTTTAGCTATTTCGGCTGCCAGTTTTATTTATATAGCCCTTGCCGATCTAGTTCCGCAAATGCATAATAAAACCGGTTCTGCAGATTCCATATTTCAGTTTATACTAATTATAACAGGAACATTAATAATTTACTTTATTAAAAATATAATATGAATAAATCAATTGCCATACCAACAACAAATGGTATACTCGACGAGCATTTCGGACACTCCAGCCAGTTTACAATTATCAAAATTGACGATAGTAAAATTATTGACCAGGAAATCATTAATGCTCCTCCGCATCAACCCGGATTTTTACCATCTTTTCTCGCCGAACGCGGTATTACTGATGTTATTGCCGGAGGAATAGGTCAAAGAGCCATACAGCTATTTAACCAGTCTAATATCAATGTTTATGCTGGTGCTCCAAAAATGACAGCCGATGAACTTGTCAATGGTTTTATAAATAAAACCCTGCAATTTTCGGCTAATTATTGTGATCATTGATTATGCGATTCGAGTGCTACTTCTGTCATGTGAAAACGGTTGAAAAACTCATTGAGAAATTCAGACCAGATGCTGCTATTGCTGAAGATTTTATTTTTTCAATTCACGATCTTTTAAGCAAAAGCAGGGATATGTCAAATCCTTATCTGGCTACTTATATTCACCGTCTGGCCAAGGAAAAACTGAATCATCATAATTTATACAGCGAAGAGAAAAGTCATGCAAATCAGCTTCTGCTTCAACAGTATTATGTCTGGAAGAATATAATAGAAAGAAGTAGAAATCCTTTATATATGGCCACAAAGCTCGCGGTAGTGGGAAATATTATCGATTATGGAGCCCATAGCGTTGACGAAGATATTAGTAAACAGGTTAATTCTCTTTTATTGAAGAATCTTTTGATTGACAGGAGATCTCAATTAGTTAAACAAATCGGTAAAGCAAAATCTATTCTTTATATAGGCGATAATGCAGGAGAAATTGTTTTTGACAAACTTTTTATAGAAACTATGCAACATCCTAATGTATTATTTATTGTTAGGGGACATCCGGTACTCAATGATGTCACTATTGATGACGCAAGGCAAACAGGACTCAATAAAATATGCCGGATTCTCACAAATGGATCCGATGCACCCTCTACATTACTCGACATGTGTTCCGATGAGTTTAAAGGAGAATTTAATGATGCTGATCTGATTATAGCGAAGGGTCAGGGTAATTTCGAAGGTCTCATGAACATAAAGCGAAAGAATATATTTTTTCTGCTTATTGCTAAATGTAACCCGATTGCCGAATTACTAGGAATTCCGAAAGGTGGAATGGTAATAACGGATTTAAATAAAAGTATCAATGGCATTTAAATTAGCTATAGCCAGCGGCAAAGGAGGAACAGGTAAAACTACGGTTGCAGTGAATTTGTATCGGTATTTGGTCCAAAATGTTACTGCCAAGGTTCTGCTGGTTGATTGTGATGTGGAAGAGCCAAATGATGCTATATTTTTTCCTGATGCCATAGTTACAGAAGAAAACAAAATATATCAGGATATTCCCGAGATACAATTATCAAAGTGTACTTTCTGTCGGAAATGTTCTGAGTACTGTGAGTTTAATGCCATTGTAGTTATACCTCCTTCACATTTTGCCGAAGTTAATGCAGGTTTATGTCATTCATGCGGAGCTTGCTCGATAG
>CAYMQP010000108.1:0-11456 GCA_964392505.1 uncultured Bacteroidales bacterium | reverse complement strand
TCGGGCCTGGTGGGGGGAACGATCAGCAGCCTCTATTTTTTTCTCCAGGTCAGTAGTCTCGTATGAGCTTCTTCCTGTAACCAATAAAACCCGTTTTGCATAATCGGGAATTAATTTCTCCAGCTGGCTAACAGAACCTCTGCCAAAATATAATGCGGGAAATTTGCCAAGTTGGAACGCGGGAACTTTGTTTACCATTTCGATCGGTCTTTCGGATATAAAATGATGTGCTTTATTCCTTCACGAGGTTTAGCCATCCAATCGGCAACAGTATTTCGCCATATGTTGTAATGCGGTGTATCTTTATGCGCCTTCGAAGCTTCTTCCGATTCGTAGGCTTCATACAAAACAAATTTTGTCGAATCGGATGCATCCTGCAAAACATCAAAACGCAGATTACCGGGTTCTTTAACCGATTCGTTATGATTGGTGATGCAGGCATCTATAAAATCCTGAACTTTATCAGGTTTCACCCATACATTTACAAAGGTAACAATCATGGTTAACTGTTTTAAATGACCAACAATGTTAAATAATCCTTTGAGAAATTACGAATAAATAGAAGACTAATTACTCCTTTCCGAACACATATCGTGTTTATCGGTTGCGAATAAACGAAATACCGGTATAAAGAAAAATGGCAGTGATTAGCAATCCGAAAATAAATCCGAAGATAACTGCAAAGTATGCAGCAAAAATATGCGTTCTGCCCTCAAATGAAAAGAAAAGCGCATCATAAATTGAGTGAATTATCAGTATCAGGCCTACCAACAGGAACAACACGTGAAAGACAATATAAAGAACCCGGGCAGTGCGTGAATTACTCAGTACTTCGGTAAGTGAGTATCGTTCAGCTATCGAATTCCTGGTATAATATGCATTAGCTCTGGCCTTTTTCTTTTTAATGTAGTTTTTAATGATTTCAGCCCGCTGAATTTGAATTACTTCTTCGGCTGAATAAGGATGCTCAACCAGGTACTGATATGCATTTTGGAGAATAGTAAAATATTCGTGTGCCTGTTCCGAAGTGTTAACATCGGGATGCAACTCCTTAGCTGACCTGCGATATGCAGCTTTAATCGTTTCCTGATCGGAACCTGGTTTTACCCCCAGTATTTTACAACAGATCAGATACAAAACAACTCAACTTAGTATATTAAAGGTATGAATAATTGGCAAAATAGCAATCGGCAATGGGTGGAATTAATAAGCTTGCTGCGATAATACGAGAAGGTTGCTGATCTGAACGCAGGTAAATGAGAAAAAGGGAAAATGGATAGGTAAAAATATGCATGATTGGTTGAAAGGGTAATTGAGTTAAAGGAAAAATAGATGGAAAGTTATTCTCAAAATCTTAATTGTAAAAAATGAAGTGCAACAGGTAGCAGAAAATAATCCAAGTCTAAGATCCGTATTTTCATTTAAAATAAGACGTAAATACTAAAAATATCATATTGTGTACCATCAGCAGAAAAAGTATGTCACGCCATTTCTGTAACTCGCAAAGACATTTAACCAATATTATTCAATTTTCTTTGGCTCCAGTGAATAATAAATTCGCTTTTCCCACATACTGGTATCGGGTTCGTTTTCGATTGATTTCACATATACTTCCCAAAACAAACCGTCCTGCTCAAGACTATTGTTTTCAATAAACTTGGCGAGTGCAGTGTAAGGTTTATCACTGTCATATCGTCCCCAGTGAGAAAAAGAAATTGCTTTTCCGCCGGGTAATGCAAAGTATGTATATTCTTTCCATCCCCAGGTTTTTTCGGCTATCGGAAATCCACAACCAAAGGTAGAAGTACCTTCGGGATTCCACTTAAAGGATATGGCAAACTGGTTTCCGGTTATGGCTATTCCCCTCCGATCGAGATATGATTTAAGCCGTTTGTATAGTTTAATTTTCTCGGCTTTAATATCATCTATCGCAGCTGAATCGATAATAATCATAGCAGGCTGAGATTCCAGTTCTACAATACTCATTTCCGATATTCTGCTGAGCCGCAAGTCTTCGCAAACAGCTTTCAAATTTTTCAGACTCTGTTTTAGATCGTTTTGGATAGAATTTTTAAATAGAAAGAGGAAGTACCGTTCGAAATAATCCATATGCATATCGCGGAATGTCCAGGTAACTTTAGTGTATCCTTCATCCTTGACGAACTTCCAGAAAATATCGGCATTACCCTTTTCTCCGAAATCGATCTGCATGGTAATATCCTGATTACTGATGCTTTCGATTATGATTGCTGACCCGGCATCCGTGTTATTTTTCCATTGAAATACGGCGCCTTTGCCGGTTGGAATTTCATTGTAATCAATCTGAAGAGTAGAATCAGCATTAAGCCAGAGCGACCAGTTTTCCCAGTTTTTCAATCTGTTTACTTGATCGAATACTAAATTGGGTTCAGCTTTTATTGCTGTTTTTGCCTCAATTTTAATATCCTTCGGAAGGAATAATCCCGCCAGTAATAAAGCAATCACAAGAAAAAGCAGGAAATATAAAAACTTCAGTAATGCCTTCATTGCCCAGTTAATTTGTAGTAATGTTAATGGCATAAAAATATGAAAAAGCAAAGACTTCAACTATTCATTCGCATGGTATATATCATTTCTTGTAATAAATTAATCATCAAGGTTAATTTATTATATTGCAGATGAACTCAGGTTTTTCGATGTTTGTATAAAATATTTCATGAAAGCAGTTATAATACAATCATTTGGTACACCCGATGTATTTGATATAGTTGACATACCTGAACCTGTAATAGGCGAAAATGAAATACTTATCGAAACTAAAGCTGGGAGCATTAATCCCATTGATTGGAAACAGCGAAAGGGAAATCACCGCTTTATTTTCGGTTCATCATTTCCTATTGTATTAGGATACGATGTATCTGGCATCGTGAAAAAAACCGGAAGTAAAGTAAAAAAGTTCAGGGAGGGTGATCAGGTTTGTGGCATACTGGACAACAAGTATGGTGGCGGATTAGGGCAGTATGCCCGGGGTTCACAGAAATGCTTTTCCCATGTTCCCAGGGCAATAGATCTTGCCATATCGGCAGCCTTACCACTGGCAGGATTAACAGCCTTGCAGGCATTACGTGACAAAGGTAATATTGCCAGTGGTATGAAGGTAATGATTATTGGCGCAGCAGGAGGCGTAGGCCATTATGCTGTTCAAATTGCCCGTATTTATGAAACAGAAATCGTTGCGGTAGCCAGCGAAAAACACAGAAAATTTATCGATCAGCTGGCAAAAACTTCGTTTCTCGATTATATGAAAACTGACATACTGAAAATCTCAGATAGGTTTCATATTATTTTTGATACAGTAGGAAAATATACTTTTCCGAAATGCAAACACCTTTTAATCCCCGGCGGAATATATATCAACACGCTACCCAGACCAAAAATACTATTGCACAAAATGCTTGCAGTTTTTACACGGCGAAAAAAAGTCAGAACATTATTATTACATCGTAATCCTTCAGATCTAAAACTCCTTATCGATTGGGTTCAGACTAAACAAATAAAAATATGTATCGATATAGAATATAACATTAAGAATATTGTAGAAGCACACGATTATAGTGAAGCAGGCCATACCGAAGGGAAAATACTCATTCGCTATAACTGGTAATATAATTACTTTAGACCGAAGCATCTCTAAACATGGCAAAAAGAAAAAATAAGAAGAACCAAGAAATACGCCGTTTACTACTAAAAAGTGTTGTAGTTCTTATTTTATCCTGTTTTATGCTTCTCACTATTTTGCTTGGTTTAATATACATTGGAGCCTTCGGTAAATTACCCAATAAAAAAGAACTGGGAGGAGTCCAAAACTATACCGCATCCGAAATCTATTCGTCCGATAATTACCTGCTGGGCCGTTACTATGTCGAAAACCGCACCAATACCAGCATAGAAGACATCCCCGATCCTTTTATCGATGCATTAATAGCTACTGAAGATGCACGCTTTTACAAACATCATGGTGTTGATACCCGTAGCACCCTGCGGGTTTTTGTTAAATCGATAATTCTTTTTAACCGGAAAAGTGGTGGCGGAAGCACTATAACACAGCAACTTGCAAAAAACCTATATCCTCGAAAAATAATAGGAATACTCACACTTCCTGTAGCCAAAATAAGGGAAATTATTATTGCCCGCCGACTAGAAGATGTTTTTACAAAAAGTGAAATATTACAGCTATATCTGAATACCGTTCCTTTCGGCGATAATACTTATGGAATTGAAACAGCTGCCCTGGTATTTTTCAATAAGAAACCATCAGAGTTAAATTTGCAGGATATGGCAACACTAGTGGGCATGTTAAAAGGCAATACTGATTACAATCCGAATTACAATTACGAAGCTGCATTAGCACGGCGCAATGTTGTATTTAATCAAATGGTCCGATATAATTATCTTTCGCAGAAACAGGCAGATTCACTTACTCAACTCCCAATAAAACTTAACTACCGCAAACTACGACACGATGAAGGTCCGGCACCATATTTTAGGGAATACTTAAGACAGGTACTGAAAGACTGGGCAAAGAATAACACCCGTTCCGATGGAACTCAATACAATATTTATACCGATGGATTAAAAATATATACTACCATCGACTACAACCTGCAAACCTATGCCGAACAGGCAGTGAAATCTCATCTTTCAAGACTTCAGAAAGAGTTCGACAGGCACTGGAAAGGAATGGAACCATGGAAAAAAGACATCCAGATTATTCGGAAAGAAATAACTGAGAGTCAAAGATATAAATTGCTTGAAGAAAAAAATATGTCGCCCTCAGCGATTAATGAAGCATTGAAAAAGCCTGTAAATACGAAGATATTCTCATGGGAAGGTGAAAAGCAAGTACAGATATCACCTCTCGATTCTATTATACATCATTTTGCAATGTTACAGGCAGGTTTACTGTGTATTGAAAGCAAAACAGGGTTTGTTAAAGCCTGGGTGGGAGGTATCGATTATAAGTATTTTAAATACGATCATGTAACTGCACATCGCCAGGCAGGTTCGACCTTTAAACCTATGGTATATACCGCAGTAATTGAGAAGGGCATTTCTCCCTGCGATTTTTATGGTAACGACAGTATTGTTTATGTGCAATACGATAACTGGACTCCCCGGAATGCCGACAGGGATTATGGCGGCTACTATTCGGTTCATGGAGCACTTACACATTCCATCAACACTGTTAGTGCCCAGCTGATTATGGAAACAGGCATTAAAAATGTATTAAAACTGGCCGAAAAAATGGGTTTTCAGGGCGATCTGCCCGAAGTTCCATCTCTGGCTCTGGGAACAGGAACCGTATCGCTTTACGAATTGGTACAGGCTTATTCGGTATTTCTAAATAATGGATACAGGGTAAATCCGGTGTATATTCGCCGTATCGAAGACCAGCAGGGTAATGTAATTTTTACCCAAGGTCCTGAAATCAGCGCTGATTCTATAATTTCAAGTAAAACAGCAGAAGTTATGGAAGCTATACTATGCGATGTAGTTAATAAAGGTACGGCGGCTTCGTTACGCTCGGTTTATGGCTTTCAGAACGAGATAGCAGGAAAAACCGGTACCACGCAAAATCATACCGACGGCTGGTTTGTTGGTTTAACACCCGATCTAATTACTGCAGTGTGGGTTGGCGGAGATAATCCAGTAGTTCGGTTCCGATCGCTGACATACGGGCAAGGCTCTTATATGGCGCTACCTATATTTGCTAGATTTATGCAGCAGGTATATGCTGATCCGGTTTACAGGGCTTCGCGCCATTCCCGCTTTCATATCAGTGAATCGACGAAGATAATGTTAGATTGTGATGATTTTCATGAAGAAGAATATGAGTCGCTTATGGATATGCTTGAAAAAACCGAGCAATCGATTTCAGACTTCCTGCGCAGGATTTTTGGCAAAAAAAAGCGGGAACGCCACCAGGAAAAATATGATGAGTAATGTTCTGTAATAATAACAATCCGAAAAATTGCAAAAGCAAATTCAAATAAAAGTAGGAGAATATACAATTCGTGCTGTACTTTTCGATACGCCAACAGCCCGGCAAATATACGATAACCTGCCCTTTGAGGGTAAATGTACATTATGGGGCGATGAAATTTATTTTACTATACCACCTCAATTGCCATTAGAACCGGAGGCCCATGAAATTGTAGAACCGGGTGAATTAGGTTACTGGCCTGTTGGAAATGCATTTTGTATTTTCTTCGGCCCTACTCCTGCCAGTTCAGGTCCCGAACCCCGAGCTTACAGTTCGGTGAATGTTTTCGGTAAAATAACAGGTGATCTTTCAATACTCAAAAGAATTAAGTCAGCCACTCCGATTGAAGTAACAAAAATAGATTAATGGTATATGATTCGTCAGTTTATTAGATTTCTCAATAACATACATCATCGCAAATGGTGACTAATCTCATCTGATTTATTTTTCATTCCTATGCTGAAAATCTTACTTTAGGGTTCAGGTTTTGATCCGAGTTAGGTGATTTTAACCTTTTTTCATCCTTATACTTCTTCTACTCAGCCTCAAGATATTATCTTGAGGTTTTTTTATTTTATCACCAGTCTTTCCTAATTTTAAAGAAATATTAGGAATTGACAACCATACAGCTGACGGGCATTGTTTTGTGTGGGGGACAAAGCTCCCGGATGGGAAGCGATAAAGGATTGTTACCTTATAAAAACAGCACGCTGATCGAACATGCTATTGATTCAATTAAACCATATTGTGTTTCAATAATTCTGAGCACAAACAACACTGCTTACGGAAGATTTGAGTATAAAGTCGTAAAAGACCATTATAAAGGTATAGGTCCCCTTGGGGGCATCTTCAGTGGATTGTCGGAGAGCGATAATAACTCATGTCTGATAACTGCCTGCGATATTCCGTTTATCGATAAAGAAATTCTGAAAGATATGATTGCCGAAGCCGATCATGCACAATTTGTTTTACTAAAAATTCCAGATGGTTTTTTTCAACCCTTCCCGGTAATTTTATCATGCAAAGTATTACCACTGATCGCTGAACAAATAAGATTAGGTAATCATAAATTGCAGAATGTTTATACAATAATTGAACAGCAAATGCAAAACGATGTTTGTATAATCGATATTGAAACTGCACCTGAAAATATAAACAGAAAGGAAGATTTAGTAAAATGAATCATAAAGTTCAATATAAAAATATCCTTAGTATCACCAGTGAAGGAAAAAATGCTGGAAAAACAATGCTGGCATGCGACATTATTGCGAAATTCTCGCTCGATTATGATATTATTGGAATTAAAATGACACCCCACCAACATAACGATAAGGGCAAAGCTGAATTAATAGAAAGTGAAAAAGAAATTTTGATATTCAAAGAGACAGATCCTTTTGGAACAAAAGATACTTCGAAAATGCTTGGAGCTGGAGCTGTTGAGGCTTATCTGATACAGCTTGGTGACACCAAATTTACGAAAGCTCTAAGTTTGCTTGAAAATATGATCGAATGGAATACGCTGATTGTATGTGAATCGGGCAGAATTCCTTACGAAATAAAGCCCGGAATATCATTATTTGTCCGGCAACTAAGTAATCAGGTTAGTAACCTTAACAAGAAAATCCCGGCAAAGGAAATCGATCGCATAGTGAAATACACTAACAACGGGTTTGACTTCGATTTAAATCAGATTATTATAGATAATAAAACCTGGAAATTACAAAACAAATAACAAGATGCTAAGCTTAGATGAAGCCTTGGCTTTAATAAAGAATGTTGCATTAATACTGCCAGCGGAAGTAGTTGGTCTGACAGAATGTAATAACCGTGTACTGGCCGAAGATGTTTTTTCCGATACCGATATGCCTCCATTTGATAAATCGGCGATGGATGGTTATGCATGCCGAAGAGTCGATTTGAGCAACGAATTGAAAATTTCTGACACAATCCATGCCGGCGACAAAGCAATCCAATCTGTAAAACCTGGTACCTGTATTAAAATTATGACTGGAGCTCCGATTCCTGAAAAAGCCGATACAGTTATAATGTTTGAGGATACTATGCTTGTCGACAATAATACAGTTCGGTTGAATAAGAAAAGTGGTAAAAATAATATTTGCTACCGCGGTGAGGATGTTAAAAAAGGCGATCGTGTTCTTATTCAGGGAACCTTGCTCCTGCCTCATCATATAGCCATGCTGGCAGCAGTAGGTAAAAAGGAAATACGGGTCAATAAATTACCTAAAGTTGCCCTGGCTTCAACCGGATCGGAACTTGTTGAACCCGACAGGATTCCCGAACAATCACAGATCAGGAACAGCAATGCCTATAATCTTATGGCACAACTGGACAGTCTGGGTATAAAAGGAAATTACACAGGCATTATAAAAGACGATAAGAGACTACTTTTTACTACTATTCATAAATTACTCGATACAAACGATATTTTAGTTCTTACAGGTGGTGCTTCGGCTGGTGTGCATGATTACGTACCCAAAATCTTAGCCGAAATAGGCATGACCCTGCAGTTCAACAGAATTGCCATACAGCCCGGTAAGCCATTATCGTTTGCAAGCAGTAAGGGTAAGTTTTGCTTTGGATTAAGTGGAAACCCTGTATCGTCGTACCTGCAATTTGAATTATTAGTAAAGCCTTTTATATATCAACTCATGGGGCATAACTATAATTATCCAATAATTCTCATACCGCTATCCGAAGGAATATCCCGTAATAAGGCCGATCGTTTGAAATTTTTTCCCGTAATTCTAACTAATAAAAAGAAAGTATCTCCAATAGATTTTCACGGCTCAGCCCATATTGCAGGCCTTATAAATGCCAATGGTTTTGGATTATTTCCGAAGGATAAGCTGAAAATCTCAGCAGGAGAACGTTTAGAAGTGTTACTTATAAAGTGAATCTCAGGTAGTTTATTAAAATTTATAAAAATGCAAACATTTAGTCATACCAATGAAAAAGGCAAAGCACAAATGGTTGACATCGGCCATAAACCCGATCAGGAACGAATTGCAGTGGCTGAAGGATTCATCAAACTAAATAAAGATACAATTAATCTTATACAAGCAAATAAGATTCAGAAAGGCGATGTAATTGCAGTTGCCCGAATTGCAGGTATTCAGGCAGCAAAACGAACCGATGAGTTAATACCGCTATGCCATCCGCTAGCCATAAATCACATCAATATTCAGGAAAAACTAGAAGATGATGGTATACGTATACGGGCTGAAGTCAAAACTATCGGGAAAACCGGGGTTGAAATGGAAGCCCTTTCTGCTGTAGGCATTGCCTTACTTACTATCTACGATATGTGTAAAGCTGTTGATAAGCATATGGTAATTGGAGAAATTTCATTGATTAAAAAACAAAAAGCATAGCTAAAGAAATTCACTACGCGGAAATTACCTTCCCTGCTGTTACAACATTAATTGAAATGGGTACATAATTATTAATCCAGGGAATTAAATCACTTTATCTTAGACCTAAAATTTCATGCCTCGTTATGAAGCAAACAAATTTGATACGGAATTTAGTTATTTTGTTTTATTCTCTACTTTATTTATTATGCCAATCGCAAAATAATTATAATGATCCTGAGAATGATTCTCAGCACCTTATCCGGGTATTTAGATCTTCCCTTGCAAATGAAATTTTAAACGTTTGGTACCCGGCTAGTATCGATTCAGTAAACGGCGGATTTCTGGCCGACTTCACATACTGCTGGAAACCGACCGGACCGCAGGATAAAATGATTGTTACCCAAGCCAGGCATATATGGACTGCCTCAAAGGCATTCGATTTCACCAGGGATACGTTTTATCTGGATATTGCAAAGCACGGATTCCAGTATCTCAAGGAAAAAATGTGGGATCAGGATTTTGGTGGTTTTCATACATTGCTAACTTCGCACGGCGAAGTGAAGCAGGATTACACTCTCGACTATAAAACCGCTTATGGAAATGCTTTTGCCATTTATGCTCTTGCCTGTTATTATAAAGTTTCAGGCGATTCATCGGCTTTATATCTGGCTATAAAAACCTTGACATGGCTTGAAACGCATAGCTTCGATCCTGTGCATAAAGGATATTACGATAAAATGCAGCGGGATGGAAATTTGTATTTCAATTCCAACTCAGATTTAACGGGAATCCAACTTAAAAGAAAGCAATGGAAAGACTATAATTCTTCTATTCATCTTTTAGAAGCTTTCACAGAATTATATACAATATGGCCCGATAGTATACTACGCGAAAGAACACTTGAATTATTAAAACTTGTGCGGGACACGTTTATCGATGAACGTGGATTCTTAAAAATGTATTTCGAAAGCGACTGGACACCGATATCTTATATCGACTCGGCACGTAAGGTGTTAGAGGCTAATTATTACTACGATCATATTTCATTTGGCCACGACGTGGAAACTGCTTTCCTGATGCTTGAAGCCTCACACACATTGAAAATACCTGACGATTCAGTTACATTGCTAAAAGCCAAGAAACTTGTCGATCATGCGTTAAAGTATGGCTGGGATACCAAAAAAGGTGGATTTTATGATATCGGGTATTATTTCGATGATACATCTCCCCCTGCTATTGTCAGTAATAAAAAAGTATGGTGGTCACAGGCCGAAGGTTTGAACTCCCTTCTACTGATGGCAACATTATTTCCCAGCGAAATCCAGTATTATGAGAGTTTTTTGCTCCAATGGAATTACATCAATACTTACTTAATCGACCATCCCTATGGAGGTTGGTATTTCGAAGGGATTGACAATAGTCCGCACAAAAAGAAAGAACCGAAAGCTACAATCTGGAAAATTAACTACCATAATACCAGAGCACTTATGAATTGCATACGGTTACTGGAAGAATATAATCGACATATTACCGCACAACCAGTAAATGATTAATAAGTTAAGGAAAGAAAGCATGTGGTTCTTATTAAAATTTTACTTCTAAATTAAATACTGGAATAAAATGTAATCCATATCGGTATTCTATAGATTGAGTTTCGGCATTGTAATATTGGTATGGATAGATGTAATCCGATTCCGGCCTTTAAAGTATACGTGTGGAGCAATACTAGCGTCGTAATTTATAATGATTCTAAATAATAATCTATTCTATTGAATACCTGAAGATTATAAATAATCTTTCCAACTAATTAAAAGTAATAGTCATATTAATATATTGAATATCAGCTATTCTTGATGTAAATTTATTTTAAGGTTAACTATATCAAATTTGATATGATTTACGTACTTTTATCATTCATATCTTATTATTAACATATATATATATTAATATATTTAAAATATGGTAAGTCGCAGAGACTTTATTAAAATATCAGGGATTGGCCTTGGAGGAATGGCGCTAGGTGGTAATGCAGCTTACCAGGCCATGGCTCAGACTTTTGG
>CAYMQP010000107.1:0-11595 GCA_964392505.1 uncultured Bacteroidales bacterium | reverse complement strand
TTTCCCTATTGCATAACACATCGGGATTTGGAGTACGGCCCCGTTTGTATTCGTTAAACATATAATCGACTATACGTTTACGATACTGTTCGCTGAAATCGATAGTGTGTAAGGGAATATTAAGTTTACGTGTAACGAGCTCGGCAAAAACCAAATCGTCGTGCCACGGGCAGTCACCGGCCAGTGTTCCGGTTGTGTCGTGCCAATTGATCATAAAAAGTCCGGTAACTTCGTGCCCCTGCTTTTTTAAAAGATAAGCAGCTACGCTCGAATCGACACCTCCCGATATTCCAACTACTACTTTTGACATAGTGAAAACATAATAATCTTAACTTCTGAATCATAGAGTAAAATTCAGCTTGATCAGATATCAAAATCCATTGATAGATTAATGGATTTAACTGTGAATTTGCAAATGTATTAATTATTTATTCAGGAGATTAATTTTGAAGGAAGGACCTTTTTTTCAAAGCCACCATTTTAATAGCTGTTATAGCGGCTTCATCACCCTTATTTCCATGCTTGCCTCCGGCCCGATCAATGGCCTGTTCGATTGTGTTGGTTGTAAGGATTCCAAAAACGAAAGGAATGTCGTAATTCACACTGAGTGCAGTTATACCCTGAGTAACTCCCGAGCAAATATAATCGAAGTGAGGCGTTTCTCCTCTGATAACGCAACCCAGACAGATAATAGCATCGAATATGCCAGTTTCGGCAGCCATACGGGCTCCTGCGGTAAGTTCAAAACTTCCCGGTACAAATTCAACCATAATGTGGTTGGAATTAGCACCATGCCTGATTAGTGTATTTTGTGCACCTTTAAGTAATGCGAACGTTATATCCTTATTCCATTCCGATACAATAATCGCAAATCGCATTTCATTTGCCGATGGGATACTTTTAGGATCGTAATCGGAAAGATTTTTATTTGCAGTCGACATTAGTTGTGAATTTAAAATAAAAAAAAGTATCAAGAATCTAGGGAGATTAATTGATACTTTAGATTTCTTCAGTAGTAATTATCAAACTTTCATTTTTGCATCCTGAATAAACTTATCAATATCCCTAGCTTCTTCCGAATTGGGATATTGTTGTTTAATTTTTTCGTAGACCGAAATAGCTTTGGAATAGTTATCAATAGCTTCGTAGGCAAGACCTGCTTTCTTCAAAAAGATAGCCGATGTAAAATCGTTTTTATTTTTATTGGCTGCCTTTTCGAAAAACGAAATGGCTTCTTCATAATCTCCAATTTCCACATAAGCATCGCCCAGTGCGCCTAATGCAATTACCGAAACCAGTTTATCATTCGAATCAAATTGTTTGAGATATTCGATTGCGTCTTCGTATTCACCTAGTCGTAAATAGCAAATACCAGCATAATAATTGGCCAGATTAGCGGTTTTTGTGATTCCGTATTCATCGATAATATCAATGAAACCAAGGGCATCGCCATCGCCTTCAAGTGCTAACCGGAATGAATCCTGCTCAAAATATTGTTCGGCACGGAATGATTGTGATTGTGCTTCTATTTCTTTTGGTTCTAGCAATGCTTTATTGTAAAGCATGTAACCCCCAACTACCAATGCAATTATAGTTACAATAATGGTGAGACTTTTTTTATTCTCTTCGATATATTGTTCTGTTTTTGACAGAGCGTGCTCAACAGTTTCAAAACCTGTACTATGCTCTTCCGTTCGCTTTTTGCTCATTGTAACTCGATTAAGGAGTTTTTAACAGCATGCAAAAGTATACTATTTTCATAGAAAGACAAAAAAAATGTTATACCTCATATTCTTTTATGATAGAAGTAGTTATATATTAATTCCAGCGATTGAGAATCCTATCACAGCAGATTATGTACCTTTGTTGCCAAAGTACTTATATTCTTTTTCAGGATGTATATCAAAAATATTTCACTGATAAATTTTAAAAACTATATTGACCTGAATCTGGAGTTTCATTCCAAGTTGAATTGTTTTGTAGGCGATAACGGTGTAGGAAAAACCAATCTTCTCGATGCCATATATTATCTATGCATGTGTAAAAGTTATTTTCATGCTACGGATTTATATTCCATTCACGATAATGAAGATTTTATGGTGCTACAGGCCCGATTTAAAAGAAAGAACAACAATGAAGAATTGTATTGCGGATTAAAACGCGATAGCCGAAAGCAATTTCGCAGAAATAAAAAAGAATATAACCGATTAAGTGACCATATTGGATCGTTCCCGGTAGTTATGGTATCGCCGGTCGACAATCAGTTGATTACGGAAGGAAGCGACGAGAGAAGAAAATACATGAATGGCGTAATTTCGCAGTACAACAAACTTTACCTTGAAAATATAATTCATTATCGCAAAATACTTGCTCAACGTAATAAATTACTGAAAAATATACAGGATAATACCCATGAGTTCGAACTTCTTGATGTGTTTGACCGTCAATTAGTTGAATACGGAACCATGATTCATAAAAGGCGATTAGATTTTATAGAGCAATTTATACCCGTTTTTAATCGATACTATCAATTTATTGCTGGTGGTCATGAATCCGTTGAACTTATTTATCAGTCGCAGTTAAACGATTCCGATTTTTCCGATAAACTCAAAGAGGCAAGGCAGCGCGATTTGATTCTGAAGTATACAACTGTGGGTATTCATAAGGATGACCTAGTGTTGAATCTGGATAACGAATCCATTAAACGAATCGGATCGCAAGGACAACAAAAAACCTACCTGGTTTCAATGAAATTTGCACAATTCGAATTTCTTCAGAAACTGAAAGGATTTCCTCCTTTGTTACTGCTCGATGATGTATTTGATAAGCTTGACGAAAAAAGGGTGAAACAGATCTTAGAACTGGTAAGCGATAATTCATTTGGACAGATTTTTATTACGCATACAAACCTTGAACGAATGAAGGACATTCTTAACGAACTTAATATAGATCATACCCTGTTTCGGGTTTCCGATGGAAAGACAAAAGTAATTGATGATCGGTTGTTAGCTATGAACGAAAAAAACTAGTGAATGCAAAGAAAAAATACTCAATCAATAGGGGAAGTATTACGTGAATATATCGATTCGTTGCACCTCGGACGAAAACTCAAAGAATCACGCATTGAAAAGCAATGGGAGAAATTACTTGGTAAAAATGCTGCGTCACTTACAAAAAAGGTCTTTATTAAAAATGGAGTTTTATATGCTTATTTGAATTCCTCGGTTCTTCGAAACGAAATTCTGATGATGCGTGAAACACTTATAGCCAGAATCAATGAAATGGCGGGTGAAGAAATTGTAACTAAAATAGTACTTAAATAAAAATACCTAAATCACAATATTTTAGGTAAATCTTTGTTATTGATAACTTATTCGAAAATTGAAAAGCGTTCGCTTTGTGAAAAGAAAAAGTTACATTCAATTTCTGCATTGCTGTCGTTGTCGGAACCGTGAATAGCATTCCGTCGTACCGATTCGCCATATAATTGCCTGATGGTATCTTTTGCTGCTTTAGAAGGATCAGTATCGCCAATTAGCTTTCTGAATTCATTTACTGCATCCTTTTTTTCCAGAATCGCCACAACTATTTGTCCTGAGATCATTTTTTCGATTAATGGCGGATAAAAAGGTTTTCCCTTGTGAACGGCATAAAACCTTTCAGCCTGCGAACGAGTAAGTTGGGTTAATTTCATAGCTGAAATATGAAATCCTGCGGCAGTAATCTTTTCCAAAATAAAACCGATATATCTTTTTTTAACAGCACTAGGCTTAAGTATTGCAAGTGTTTTTGTTCCAGTCATCTCCTTATTAACTTAAAATATTGGATTATTTATCTCCTGAACACTAGTATAAACACATTATTTGAAAATTAATGTAATAAATCCATTGGATCCCTGTGCTCTTGAAAAGAGCCAAAATTATGAAATTTCAGCGTATTAAATGCTGGAGATACCGGTTTATTTACTAAACAACCGATTTTGGTGATAAATGGATTTTATGCGTTGTTTACCATTTATTATCTTTGAAAATGTTGGTGGAGAGAATAGCTCATGTATTATAAAAATATCGATCTCTCGGTAATCAGAAAATTATTAAACGAAGGGAAGCAGTATATTCTAATTCTCAGTCATCGTAATCCCGATGGAGATGCTATTGGGGCATCGCTTGCCTTATATAATCTATTCCAAAAAATGGGCCACAGGATTGAAATAATTATTCCCAATGGTTTTCCTTCGTTTTTAAAATGGATGAAAAATGCCGATAAAATAATTATATACTCTAAAAATTCTGAAATTGCAGCTAAAATACTTACAGAAGCCAACATTGTATTTGCTTTGGATTTTAACGATTTAAGCCGTATTCGAGAATTCGATAAAAAAATTAAAGTATCCGATGCCTACAAAGTACTTATCGATCATCATCCCTATCCACAGCAATTTGCAGATCTGACAATCTCCGATTCAAAATCCAGTTCCACAGCAGAACTGGTTTACGATTTTATTAGTGATTTAGAATTGATTTCATTGCTCGATAAAGATATTGCTACTTGTCTTTATACCGGTATCATGACCGATACTGGCTGTTTCAGTTTTAACTCCTCACAACCTGATACGTTTAATATAGTAGCCTCGCTATTAACCTGTGGAATCGATAAGGATTATATTTACGATCGTGTTTACGATAATTTTTCATACGATCGTATGCGTCTTATGGGATATTGTCTGAATAAGAAAATGGAATATTTACCGGAATACAAAACAGCATATATTACACTAACACAACAGGAACTTAGAGATTATAATTTCAGGATCGGCGATGCCGAGGGATTTGTAAATCTTCCGCTTTCAATCATAGGCATTCATTTTTCAGTATTATTTATCGAAAAGAAGGATATGGTAAAAGTGTCATTCCGGTCGAAAGGAAACTTCGAAGTTAACAAGATCGCATCGGAACATTTTTATGGTGGTGGTCATAAGAATGCATCGGGGGGAGAATCATACGAATCGATGCAAAAAACCGTTGATAAATTTATAAAATTGTTACCCAAATATAAGAATGAATTACTTGCTGACTAAAAATATTGCCCGATCGTTATTTTTATCTGTATTACTATTACTGGCATGCAAACGGGAAAAGCCAACGGTTTCAGAAAAAGAATATGCCGAAACCAAAAAGCAGTTAATTGAAGTGAATAAAATTCTGGTCAGGAAAGACCAGCAGATCATCAAGGGGTATGTTGAGCGTCATGGACTTGATATGACAGAATCGGGAACAGGACTTTGGTACCATATAATTGAAAAGGGTAATGGCGAGGCTTCCCGGGAAGGTTTGTTGGCGACAATCGATTATAAGATAAGCCTATTAGATGGAAGCGAATGCTATAATTCAGCTAAAGATGGACTAAAAACTTTTACTATTGGCAGGGGAGGAGTTGAATCGGGACTGGAAGAGGGTATTCTCATGCTCAATGCAGGCGGGAAAGCCAAATTTATCATGCCACCTTACCTGGCTCATGGCTTACCCGGCGATGGTAATAAGATACCGGCGAGAGCTATTATTATTTATGATGTCGAGCTATTATCGCTTGAATAATAACTGAACCTATGAAGACTATTTTCATCATTATTATCGTTTTCATACTTGCTGCGTGCCAGCAGAATTCAATATATCCCGGTTTCTCCAGAGGGAGGGAGGGAGTATATTTTCAGCTCCATAAAATAGGTGAATCAAAACGGAAAGCCATGTACAGCGATTATATTACCGCCGATATCAAATATGCAACGATGGAGGATTCCGTTTTTTTCGAAGGTAGAAGAAAACTTCAGTTAACTAAAAGCAATGCAAAAGGTTCGATTGAAGCTTGTTTCAGGATGCTTGCCGAAGAGGAAAGCGCTACTTTTATAATTTCGGCTGAAGAGTTTTTTACAAAAACACTTGAAACTTCTTTACCGGAATATTTTCAACCGGGCGATATGATGAAAGTATATCTCGATATTATTGAAATTCAAACTCGTCAGGAATATAACCGCGAGAAAGAAGCATTCCTGAATTGGATTGATGATTTTGGAGAATATGAAAAGGTAATTTTGCAGCAGTTCCTGAAAGAAGAAAAACTTTCTGTTAAGCCAACTAAAACGGGATTATACTATTTTTGTATAAAGGAAGGAACTGGCAGAAAAGTTGAGAAAGGCGATACGGTTACAGTAAATTATGAAGGAAGATTTTTAAATGGAAAATTCTTTGATTCTACCATTCGCCGTAAGCAGCCGTTCCAGTTTGTATATGGTACAGAATGGCAGGTGGTAAAGGGATTGGAGGAAGCCATAGGAATGATGAAGGAAGGGGAGAAGTCCTTGTTTATTCTACCATCCGATTTAGCTTTTGGCACCGAAGGATCTTCAACAGGCATTATACCACCTTTTACTTCATTAATATTTGAAGTGGAAATAATTTCAATTAACTAACTTGCAAAGCAACCATTTGATAATAATCTGCATCAATAATTGGATGAAGTTTGTATAAGGAATCATAATACTAGAATATATGAAAATCAGGAGAGAGTTAACACCCTTATTATTGGCCGGCTTGGTTGCATTTCTGGCGGTTTCATGTTTAAAGGATAATTCGGAAGAATTACAAGCCGATCATGACGCAGCATTTGAGGCACTAAAACAACATTATGGTATTACCGAAGATGAGAATATTGGCGACAATATCTATGTTCATTTTACATATCTTCCTGTAAATGGATATGATGCAATGATGCCTGAAGCAGATAACTACGTTATATTAGACTATATCGGTCGATATTCCAACCTCGATGCTTTTGATGTGACAAGAGCAGAGGATGCAGATGAGTACGAATTATATCGGAGCGATGTGGTATATGGAGCCATTCGTCTTGATGTAAGCCAGACTTTTTTGGGATTTTACAAAGGAATACAGCATATACCGGAAGGTGCTGAGGCTGTTATTCTTATTCCTCACGACCAGGCTTTCTTAAATTATGAGCCTATTGTTTATGAAGTGGCGTTACACCGAATTATTGAAAACCTCGAAGAATACGATAGTATTCAATTTATGGATTATATGGACTTATTCGGATATTCATTTGAAAGTATGGTATTCGAGGATTCTCCAACTGCTTATTACAAAACCATAGTCGAAGGAGATTCAATAATTGAGCTTGAAATGGGCGATTCGGTTACAGTTTGTCTCTATGGTCACTATGTTGAAGCCGATCCTGCATATGTAGAGAGCTTTCCGGGGCGGCAGTTTTTCCCGATAAATGAAAGTGGCGATACGATTACATTTGCTTTAGACGATATAATATTTCCAATTACCAACATTGTTAATATTTCCGTTCGCGAAATGAAAATGGGTGAAAAACGCGAAGTACTCTCACCACCCGAGTATGCATACGGCGAAACAGGATTTGTACACCCCTATATAGGCGTCTACATTGTTCCTCCATCAATGCCTTTACATTATACCATTACACTCATGGATTATAAGAAAATGTAATTCAGGAAATAATAGATCGATGAGATAGAATGATCCGGAACTACTTCCGGATTTTTTTATTTCTTATGAATAATAAATATCGAAGGTCGTTTATGGATATTAAAATGCATCTTACGCCATTGCTCTATAGTATGGGTTTTAATCAAAGCTTCCTTTGCCGTAATATCCGTAGCTATACAAAGTAAGGTTTTATTAGAACAGGTTTTTAAAATATCGGCAACAAGCTGATTATTTCTATAAGGTGTTTCAATAAAAATCTGCGACTGGTTTTCCGATTGAGAAAGCCTTTCGAGTTGCTTGATCTTTCGAATTCTATCCGAAGATTTAACAGGCAGATATCCGTTAAAAGCAAAATTTTGCCCGTTCAATCCTGATGCCATCATGGATAGTATTACCGATGATGGTCCAACTAGTGGAATTACCTCTATATTACGTTGATGAGCCATTAACACGACATCGCATCCCGGATCAGCTATGGCAGGCAATCCGGCTTCCGATAACAGACCTATATCGTCAGAAGTTGTAACTTCCAGAAATTCCGGCAATTCTGAAGGTTTAGTATATTTGTTTAGGATGAAAAAAGTAAGCTTATTAACAGGTGTTTTCAGGCCCATACCGATTAGTGTTCTTCGGGCAGTACGTTCGTTCTCAACTATGTAATGTTGGATATTGTTAATAATGGTTTTAACTGATTGCGGAATAACCTCACCAGGAGCGGCATTACTTATAGTTGATGGTATGAGGTATAGCCTGCCTGCCATACGATTTTCTCGTTTCTGATCAAAGATATGTTTTTTGGCGAAAATCTATTTATGATATTGCTATTTGCTGTCGAAACGATAGCTTCTATCCAATAAACAATTGAAAACAATTTCTTGTATAATTTTGGTAAAAACTATCAATGCTGAATTTTTTCCTCCTGATTGCCGGTTTTTTGCTTCTGATATATGGTGCAAACCTTCTGGTTGATAGTGCTTCTTCACTCGCCAGGAAGTTAAATGTTCCGAATATCGTAATCGGATTAACTATTGTGGCTTTCGGCACTTCGGCCCCCGAACTGGTAGTTAATGTATTTGCCTCGGTAAAGCAGAGTTCAGCAATTGTAATGGGCAATGTTATTGGTAGTAATATCTTCAATGTGCTGGTAATACTTGGTATTTCGGCCCTGCTTTATCCTATTGCTGTGAAAACCAATACCACATGGATTGAAATACCTCTTAGCTTTTTGGCTGCACTTGTTGTATTGATCGCAGCAAGCGATATTTTTCTTGATAAATATACTGTGAATACAATTTCGAGAATTGAGGGTATTTTATACTTGTGCTTTTTTATGATCTTTCTGGTCTATAGCACACAGATAATGAAAACGGGCCAGTACCAGGAAGAAATTCCGGTGAAGGATTATTCCATATTGAAATCGGTATTATTAATTTTATTGGGTCTGGTTATGCTCTTAACCGGGGGGCGTTTTATTGTAAATAGTGCTGTATCTATTGCAAGGATGATGGGAATAACCGAGCGCGTAATATCAATAACCATTGTATCGGCCGGAACATCACTTCCCGAACTAGCCACATCGGTTGCTGCAGCTGGGAAAAAGAATGTCGATATTGCTATAGGTAACATTGTAGGCTCCAACATCTTTAACATTTTCCTTATACTTGGTTTATCGGCTACAATACATCCTATAATCATACCCTCAGGTTCTTTTACCGATATGTTTGTGAATTTATTCGCGGGATTACTCCTTTTTATATTTGTCTTCACAGGTACAGGCCGTAAAATTGAACGATGGGAAGGGGGAATATTAATTTCGGTTTATGTATTTTACCTGATTTTCTTAGTTTTCTTTTAAGTTAAAATATCTTTTTAGGGAATAATTATCTCCTTATTTGTTTGTGGCCTTTAAATAATCTTTCAAATTATCGACATATTCTTGGAATTTATTTATTCCCAATTGTCTGATCCTACAGATAGTATGTGGATAATTACCTTTAAACTTTTTAATTACATCGATATAGCCGGCTTCCTTTAGCTTGGTTACCTGAACACTGATATTACCTGATGTGGCTCCTGTTTTCTCCTTGATGTAATTAAAATCAGCTTCTTCGACACTTATTAATATTGACATAATTGCCAATCGAAGTTGTGAATGTAAAACAGGATCGAGCCCCTTATACATGGTTTGCCGTTTTTGTGTTTTTAAGCATGTATCCGGGAATAAGGTAACCTAGTATTATGGCAATAGCATTAACTAGCAGGCTAAACTCGTATAACCAGAATGTAGTAATTATTGCAGCGGCAAAGAATAGGAGTCCACCAGCAATTAAAGGTTTAAAACGTACCATAAGACCTGAAATCAAAGTTGCCATCCCGATGGTGGGCAGCAAAAATACAGGAGGATATATTTCGAACTTTATGCAACTAGCAGCTAATACAAACATGGTTAAGCTCGCTGCCTGCCAGAGTGCTTTCATGAAGCGGTTATAAAGACTGCGAGTTCTTGGTTTATGTTTGGCAAGGTGGATATAATGAATAACAAATCCTAAACCGATGAAAAGTATCCATATCAAAAAACTAAATAGTCCTATTATAGAGTATAGTTCATAGTGCTTGAGAAGCAGTATGAGAATGAAATGCGATATGCAAGCCAGTGAAATTATCCAGCCCCAAAAAATAAAAGGATATGCGTTTGCTCTATAATCCTCCTTTAAGTTGTTTATCATTTCGGATATAATAGCAAGACTTTCATCGGGTGTCATTTTTTTTGATTCTTGTTTCATGATTAATAAATTTATTATATAAATATAGCACAAATATAAATTAATTTATAATATAAATCAAATTATTTTATAAAATAATTATTAATTTTTTTGTATTCTATTGATTATTTGATTGTTTCAATGCCTCTGCTTTCGCGAACATAGTCTGCGCATCGGTAATTCTACCCAGTTTCTGGTATGTTATACCCAGATTAATATAATTATCAGGATCGCCAGGATCGAGCTGGAGGACTTTTTGAAAATAGGGCAGCGATTCAGCGAACCGGCCGCTCATTGCATAGGCAACGCCAAGATCACGGTTGGCTATTTTACTTTCGGGCCGAATAGTAATAGCCCGTTTTAGGTATATTGTCGAGCTGTCCAGTTGACCCAGCATTTTTCCGTAGGTAACACCAAGCTGGTAATTAGCATCGAAATCGTCAGGTAATATTTTCAGGATATACTTATAACCTGTCTTTCGATCTTCAGCTTTTTCAGTGGTGGCCAGCATTTTTTTAAGGTTACTCAATGCGATCTCGTGACCGGGTGCAAGAGAAAACAATTTTCTGTAATGAATCAATACTTCGGGCAGGTTCTTATTAAGTTCAAAATGGGCATTTCCCAGCAGGAGCAAGGCATCAATATAGTGTGGATATATTTCAATGGCTTTGTTTAAATGAGTAATCGATTTTTTTAGCAACTGCTTCTTTTCAGCCGGATCGTTAGTTTTTTGAGCTGTTTCGAGCAATATACCTCCGGCTGCACAGTTACCCTTTGCACTATTTTTTGATACCTTGACATCGTGAGTGAACAAAGTAAAATTATTCTTCCACTGGGTATTCCTGATCTCAGTTTTTATTGAAAAGGAGATTAGAATCAGGATAATGAGTACACCAATTAGATTAGTAACCCATTTGTTATCAGAAGAGGTTAGTAGCCAGTAAAAAAAATATCCGGCAAGAAGAGAAAATCCTACAGATGGTAAAAATAAAAAGCGCTCATTCATAAAACTTCCTATATTGACTACCAGGTTGGAAACAGGAAGCAGGGTTATATAGTAAAATAGAATTCCAA
The DNA here is from genome assembly GCA_964392505.1 of uncultured Bacteroidales bacterium. GTDB lineage: Bacteria > Bacteroidota > Bacteroidia > Bacteroidales > UBA10428 > UBA10428. Next base: position 233 of record CAYMQP010000107.1, on the reverse strand, counting down.
ATGCCAGTGTCCGGTTTTTTCTGAAATTAAGAATTCCTATGAATAGCACCACTACATGGATGAGTAGCGAAAGCAAAACCCAGCTATAGTTCCAGTTGTGTAGCGCGATATGATAGGGATAATAATCGTATGTTAAAGGATGAGGGAAAACCAACAATTTAATATATAATAATAGGGTATAAAGAATTGTAGCTGTTTTTTGCTGATTGCTGGTGTACAAAAAGGGATTGTTC
>CAYMQP010000106.1:3483-11696 GCA_964392505.1 uncultured Bacteroidales bacterium | reverse complement strand
GTACTGCAATTTCTCCTACAGCCTGTCTTGCCGCATCCCATGGATTGTATCCATGGTCGACAAACCGGTATATATTCTCGACTACTACAATGGCATTGTCGACCAGCATACCCAAAGCCAGGATAAAAGAGAATAGCACCATCATGTTAATACGGTAATCGATAATACCTATAACCACAAAGGAAAGGAATAACGACATAGGTATGGCCACACCTACAAACAACGCATTTCGCGTACCCAGAAAATAGAACAATACCAATACAACCAGGATAAAAGCCAGGATCATGCTATTTTCGAGGTTGGCAAGCTGACTTTTAACCTCTTCCGACTGGTCGTTTGTAATGGATATTCTTAAGCCTTCTGGGATTATCTGATCCTCTTTGGCCTGGTCGAGCTGGGCCATAATTTTATCCGCAGCCGACACCAGGTTTTCACCACTCTTTTTCACTACCTGTAACGATACAACCGGATTACGATCGAGCCGGGCATAACTTGAAGGTTCGGCAAATCCATATTCCACATCTGCTACATCCTTAAGATAAACAGTATTTGGCCCTTCTTTTTTTACAATAATATTTTCCAGCTCACTGGGATTTTCAATTTCCCCGACAACACGCAATCCCCGGCGAATACCATGTATTAATATTTCTCCGCCCGACATGGTGAGATTTTCATTTATCACCGCCATGTAAATGTCATAGAAAGTCAGGTTCAACGCCTCCAGTTTCATCAGATCTACGTTCACTTTAACTTCCCTTTCGTTTATCCCTTCAATATACACTTTTGAAACTTCAGATATATTTTCGAACTGCTCCTGAAGATCTTCTGCATAATTTTTCAGTTCTGCCAGGCTATAGTCGCCCGAGAGATTAACATTGATTATTGGAAACTCTGAGAAATCGACATCGAAGACTATGGGTCCTATAACATCGTCACCTGTCGGGAGATCGCTTTTTGCCCTATCGACACGATCCTTCACACGCTGCAATGCATCTTCCATATCCACATCGGTGTTGAACTCAGCGAAGATCATAGATACATCCTGCGCCGAAATGGAAGTGATCTTCTTAAGTCCTTTGACACCATCGATCTCTTTTTCAATGGGACGGGTGATAATACTTTCGATATCTTCCGGAGAATTTCCGAAATATTGTGTCTGCACCATGATTTCGGGCCACGTAATTTCAGGTACAAGCTCTTTGGGTAAATTACGATACGAATAAATCCCGAAAATCAGAATCAGGGCAGTAAGCAGATATACCGTATTCTTGTTCTTTATGGCCAGGGTTGTCAGTTTAAATTCCCTGATCACCTTATTATTCATTTCTTTAATATCCATAACACTTTATTTTAAAGCTTGTGAGACTATTTTATTGCCAGGTACGAACCGGTGCTGACCAGGTTATAACCTGCAACGATAACTTTATCACCTTCATTCAACCCTTTTTCGATTAATGTATTTCCTTCGTATGAAATCCCTCTTTCGATATATTTTTTACTGGCAACCATCTCATTCTTTTTGCTGGCAGATGCAACATACAGGTAATCGCCGGTGATATCTCTTTTTATAACGATCGACGGTACTACCAAAGCTTTTTCCGAAGTGAAATCGTTGATCTGAATGGACGATACCATGTTGGGCCTGATCTTTTCTCCTGAGTTTGTAATTTTCAGTTCGATCTGAAATGTCCGGCTTGTCGGATTAATAACCTCTGATGTGCGAATAATGGCAGTAGTCAGTTTTACATCGGGGAGGGAAGCAAAAGTCACATCCACTTTGTCTCCTGAGTGAATACTTCCGATATAAATTTCCGAAACATCGGCCTTTATTGTCATTCGCGAAAGGTTGACAAACTCAACAACAGGAACCATGGGTCCGGCAATATCCCCTTCCTTCAGGTATATTTTATCGACTATACCGTCAAAAGGTGCCCTGACTTGCGACATGCGCAACTGGGCTTCCAGCATGTTGAGCCTGGCCTCTGCTGCTTCCTTCTGTGTTTTTGACTGTAAATACTGAATCTCAGATCCAATACCCTGGTCCCAGAGACTCTTCTGTTTTTCGTAGGTTGTAGTGGCGAGTTCAAGACCTGTCCTTGCTTCATTGATCCCGCTTTGTGTGGCATCGGTATTCAATGATATCAGTAAAGCACCTTTATTCACCCGCTGGCCTTCACGAACATGTATTGTACGTATCTGACCGTTCATTTCAGGGCTTATCCTGGCATACTTGTCTGCTTCAACATTCCCGAATACAGTAATGTAATGCCTGAATTCCTCAGGATACATTTCTTTTAACTCGACAGCTACTTTGTTGTACTGTTCGATAGTATCGGTTAGTTGTTTTTCAAGTACTGCGATTTGTTCCTGAAGCTTTAAAATTTGATTTTTCTTGCTTTCAATCTGTTTTTTAATCATCTGATCTTTCGACATGCCGCAACTTACCACCAGCAGTACGGCAAGGATTTTTGCTATTGTTTTCATACCTGAATAATTATTATTTTTTGTTTTCATGGTTTATAGTCTGTTAAATGCTTTATCCATTTTAACTTTTGCGCTCAATAATTCCTGAACGGCTGTTGAATACGTTAACTGGGCCTGTAAATATTGATTATTCACCAGTGAAAGTTCCAGGCTCGAAACAAAACCTTCTTTATATTTCTCAGAAGTTTTGTTATATACTTTTTCAGAAAGTTCAAAGTTGAGTTTCTCGTTATTATATTTCTCCAGCGCGGTCCGATAATCAAAAACAGCCTGTTGCGCCGTCATATACAATCGATTTATTTCCTGTTCACGGGTATTTTGTGCTTTTTCGTACTCAATTCTCGCCTGACTGACCTGAGCTATTCGTGAACCGCTTGTAACAATAGGAAATTCAACACTTACACCTATAATATGGTTGATAGTAAAATCAAAATCAGCTTTTTGTGTTTTATCCTGATATTGATAAAATCCTGCCACATTGGGAAGATATTTTGATTGTTCACGTCGCATAAGTAGTTGATTGAGTTTTTCCTGTGTTGAAAGCATCTGATAATCGATATTGTCTTCGAGGATGAAACTATATGCCGATTCATTAACAAGATTCATGGTAATTAAATCATCAATGTTATCGGTAAGTTCAATAGTTACCTCCGGGTCGAGACCAATCTGATACTTGAACATACTGTTCAGGAATTCTATTTGACGATCCATGGAAGTAAGACTGTTTTCCGTTCTCTTAACAATCAGGTCAATCTGGTCCACTTCAGTGTCTTCAACAAGGCCTACTTCAAACGATTTTCGTATCTGGTACAGATTAGTTTTTAGGTTGTTAAGAGTTTTTTCAAGAATTATCCTATTACTTTTAAGGATTAGTAAACCAAAATAACTTTCGGCAATAGACTGTTTAATTTCAATTTCAGTTTTTTCATTAGCCGATTCCGAAATGGATTTATATACCTTGGCGGCCTGAAGTCCGACAATGTATTCGCCACTAAATATCAATTGGGATACCGTAAAACCATAGGTGACTGAATTCCTTACTGCAATGGCGGAAGGTTCTCCGAAATCGAGTCCCATGGTATCCATACCTGGAAAATCAATCTCAAAAACCGGGATATCACCCGGAATATGCTGGTAAGCTAATGAAGCCGAAAGTTGTGGTAGTCCGAGCGCTGTTGTTTCCCACACTCTCCATTTTGCCGATTTAACATCAAGTTCAGAATTTTTGCTTATATAAAAATTTTCAATGGCATACTGCTGTGCCTCTATCAGAGAAAATTTCATTATGCTATCCTGTTGCGCCGATATATTAACATAACCCAGGAGGCATACTAACGATATCCATGATACTCTTGCTAAACTCATAATATTGTTATTATTTAATTATTAAATATCTGTTTTTCAGTCTTTTTACTAATCCGGTCAATTGTACAGTCAGAGAATTTCCAATGAAATCATCCACTCCTCTGTATAAAGGAATTTCTTTACAATTTGTTCGGTAATTCACCGAATATTCAGTATAGTCAACTATTTTCATCAGTTATCAGTAACGGTCTCTTCTACAATTTCAGCCAAAAATAAAACGCCTATTCATACCGGTAAACTGAAAATCGGTCAATAGCAAGGTTTGATCGGTGAATTAAACAAAATCTACGCATTAGCAACTCACCGGTGATGCATATCACCACTAACACTAAGCAATATCATTGTTTTTAGTTTGAGAATGCCTGAACCTTCCTCTACTTTTATTCTTGATTACTAAGGAATGAGAACATACTCCATTGAAGCCGGGAAAGATTCACCCTATGTTTATCTGGATGAATCGACGGGATTGGTTAAAATAAGCGGTAATTCAACGCTTAAGGAAGCATACTGGTTTTATACCAATCTTTTAAAATGGTTGATTGTTTTTAATTCCGGGCAGAGCAGAACAGCGACCGTAGACATAAGCTTGCAACGAATCAACGACAGTACGTCGAAATGGTTACCCCTGATTTTTAACAAATTAAACAAGATTATCCCCGATTCTTCACTCGAGATAAACTGGTACGTCAATAGTAAAAGTCCAAGAATCAAAGAGAGTGGCCAGCTATTGAAAAATAAGATCGAATTCAGGGTTAACATGCTTGCATACCATAGAGATTTCTGACAGGTTGGATAAGATTTTAAATCGAACTGAAATGGGGTGGTTTGTCTCAGGTAAAAAGACCGAAGCTGTGCTTCATGAATATCCTGAAATAAAAGTAAAAGAGCGATTAAAAAAAGTCGAAATCTCAGGATGTTCACGTATGTTCGATCCGGCAGAATATTACGAAGATCTTACTAAAAAATTGAGACACTATTTTTTTTCCTTTAATCGAACTTTAATGCTCGATATACATCTTGAATTTATTAGTACCACCTCAACAAAATTGATTTTATTAATGCTAAAAAATCTGCAGAAGTTAGCAAAAAAAGATGGTCTGATTGAGGTAAACTGGTATTACGAGGAGGATGATGAAACTATCCAGGAAACAGGTGAAATATTTGATGATTCATTAGACATACCATTCCATATGATCGTTATCGAAGTTGAGTGACCTATTTGTCTGTCAATTCTAATCTCCTAAGTAAAGAGAATAATCTCTTTATACCATTTTCATTATCTTAGGCGGCTAAATACTTGCTATTATGTATTTCATCACCGCGCAAAAAGGCAGGAATGAATGGTGGAGGTATATTATTGGTTTTCTGGCTGCCATGTCGGGGAATTTAATTGTGGGATTTATCCTTATAAGCCTTGTATTGGGTATAAAAATTTCGCAGGGAACTAATATTGATCTGGAAGCCTTTCAAAAAACATATGATCCTGAACTTTTGGGGTTAAGCCAGAATTCTGGTCTTATTTTATTCCTTTTACCTTCAGTATTCGCTTTTTTTATTCTCTGGCTGATTATTATAAAACTGCACAATAAAAAAACTGGCGATATTGCATCATCCGAAGGCAGAATACGCTGGTCGAGACTAATCACTGGTGCATTTATCTGGTTATCACTTATGATAGCAGCCGAATTAATTTTCGCTTCAATATATCCTGATAACTACAGCTACCGGTTTAGTTTAGAAAAATTTATTCCATTGCTTATCATAGCTATTCTGTTTATTCCTTTTCAGACATGGTTCGAAGAATTGCTATTCCGGAGTTATTTGATGCAGGGATTAGGATTGTTATTTAGATTCAGATTCGTTGCTTTATTATTAACTGCCCTTGGGTTTGGACTGCTGCATAGTTTTAATCCCGAAGTAAAAGAATTCGGTTTTATGGCTACTATGCCCTACTATGTGGGATTCGGTATTTTCGCCGGACTTCTGGTTATCATGGATAACGGTATCGAACTCGCCTTTGCAGTTCATGCTGCTAATAACATATACGGTGCAATTTTTGTAACCTATGAATCATCGGTATTAAAAACGCCGGCCTTATGGACTATCAATAAAATAGATCCGTGGCAACTTAATTTAGCATTTTTAATTATGGCCTGTGTATTTATTCTGATCATGTCGAAACTGTATTCATGGAACCACTGGAAACGCATATTTACGTTGATTCCAAAGGTCGATAAATAAAAAGCCCGATTTATAAACTATGATCACAGTTACGGGAGCAACGGGATTGTTGGGTAGCCATTTGCTGGTAAGACTATTACAGGATAAAATAAAAATCCGGGCTCTGATCAGACCCGGAACCGATCCAAGTAAAATTATTCCTGTCTGGAAGTATTATCTTCCTGATGTTGAAAGTGCTTTCAGGCAAGTCGAATGGTATACCTGTGATTTACTGAACAGGGCATCACTAACGGAAGCTCTGAAGGAATCAGAAAAAGTATTTCATTGTGCGGCCAGAGTATCGTTCGATCAACGGAAAAAAAAGGCAATCTGGAATGCCAATGTCACTATTACGCGCTACCTGGTAGATGGTTGCCTTGAACTCAATATTGGTAAACTGATCCATGTTAGCAGTGTTGCCGCTATTGGTAAACCTCAGCAAGATGTTCTAACTGATGAAACCTGCGGATGGCCAGTTAAGCCCACATCGATTTATGCGAAAACCAAAACGTTGGGAGAACTGGAAGTATGGAGGGGAATACACGAAGGATTAAAAGCCGTTATCGTTAATCCGTCGATAATTCTTGGGGCTGGTAACTGGAAATCGGGAAGTTCTGTGATATTTGATACTTTATTCCGGGGATTAAAGTTCTACCCGGGAGGTGCCGCAGGATTTGTCGATGTGCGCGATGTGGCTGAAATTATGGTAATGTTAGGGGAAAGTCCGATTACCGGGGAAAGATTTATACTTAATTCTGCTAACCTCAGCTATGGGGAACTATTTGAAAAAATCGCCCTGGAATTCGGAAATAAGCCACCGAAATACCCTATAACGCCATTAATCACTTCCCTTGCCTGGAAGCTGGAATGGCTGCTAACACTTTTCACGGGCAAAGAACCGCGTATTACACGGCAAACGGCTCATTCGGCACACTCAATGCAGGCCTATTCATCAGAGAAAATATGTAATACTTTGGGATTTTCGTTTCGTGATATCGGAGAAACAATAAAGCATATTACACAATGCTATACAAGCCATATAAATTAAATACCTGTTTACAGATGAATGATAGATCTGAATTTTATTCCGGGCAGCTCTGCAAAAAAATAATCTCGCTGATTTTCGCTGATTTATAGCGCAGAGAAAAACGCAGATTTAGTTACAAATTATTAACGATACGTGTTATTGAATTTTTAAGAGTTGAAGAATTAAAATTTATAAGCAAGCCGAGTTTTTTGTTTGCCAGTTTAAAGTAAGTTAATAATTGATTATGATGAACATCAAGTAAAGTTTCTACCGATTTAACTTCTATAATTACCAAATCATTAATAAGTAAATCAAGTCTGAATCCAATATCGAAATTGATATCTTTATATGCCATAGGTATTCCGACTTGTCTTCTGACCTTATAACCAATTAATTCCAGTTCATAAGCAAGCGCAGTTTCATAAACACTTTCAAGTAATCCCGGGCCTAATTCGTTATGGATCTTAAAGGCCGCTCCTCTGATAGCATATGAAATTTCATTCTCTGTTATCTGCGAAAATCTGTGTAAAAATCTGCAATAATCTGCAAGAGTTGTTTAATTAACTTCTATTTATTGAGTCTCCAATTATAAAAATGAAAATAATATTATAGAATTAATAACGCTTAGTATTTAATATGAATTCTTTTTTATGAAAAAGTGCAATAAATACTCAGATAACTAAATTATAACACTATAAGCTTTTCCGAATAGGTAACCTCCTCGTTTATAATTCTCAGTATATACGCTCCCGGCGGAATAGCTGAAATATCCATTTCGTAGCGTAATGAATAACCAGTAAGGATATCATTATAAATAAGGGTACCGTCCAGATCGTTCAGTTCCAGCCGTACATTGTTTAATCCTTCTTTTAAAAAGATATTTAACTTATGTTTTGCCGGATTGGGATACAGATATAAATCAGAGGAATTATCGATATTTTCGATTCCTGTTGCCGGCTCGATAAAGGTTTTAAAGTTCCAGTCATCTTTCGTTGAATATCCTGTAATATCGTTCCCCGACCCATCGGTAAAGAATCCTTCGGGAATGATAATGTAATATTCAGTGAGTGGATCAAGAAAGCGATCGGAATGGAATGTAATAGTCCGGGTTCCGCAT
>CAYMQP010000106.1:0-3473 GCA_964392505.1 uncultured Bacteroidales bacterium | reverse complement strand
AGTTCAGGGTGTCGACCACGCTATTATCGGAGTATTTACGAATATACAGTACCAAACCCACACAATTCATTTCGCGCGAAAAAGTGACGGAATAATCCGGTTCCAGTTCCGCAAACTTTGCATCATCGGGCGGATACAAACGAATAACTTCAGGCATAACCATCTCATCGGTAAGTGTCAGGGTATCACGCAGACGGATATCCTGTGATGAAGCCCCGATCAGTATTTCGAAATCGCCCGGTTCAAATTCCCATTCTCCAACCGATTCTTTAAAATATTTAAAAGCACGCAAATCAAGGTTCATATTAATTGTTTGCATTTCGGCAGGTTCGAGCCAAACTTTTTTAAAAGCCTTTAATTCTTTTACCGGCCTTACCTCTTCCGATTCGAGGTCGTGAATATAAAGCTGGGCTATTTCGCTGCCTGCCATGGCTCCCGAATTGGTAATATCAAAACTTACGGACAGTGAAGTGAAATCCGATTCATCGTCGGGTACAAGCAAGAGATTATCGTATTCGAATGATGTGTAGGAAAGCCCGAATCCAAAAGGATACAGTGGCGAAACCGTTGAAGTGGTATCGTAGTATCGATAGCCCACGAATATGCCTTCCGAATATGGCATCGATTCATAGGAATCCGAAGCAGTATAGTCGTTATAAGCCGGATTATTTTCCCATGCCGCATCGAAAGAAAAAGGAAGCTTGCCACCAGGATTCAGATCGCCGAACAACAATTCGGCCAGAGCATAGCCTCCATACTGTCCCGGATAAAAGGCATGAATAAATCCCCTTACCCTGTCGAGCCATGGTGAAGTCTGAACTGCTCCTCCGGCAAACAATACGATAATGGTGTTCTCATTAACATCCGCTACAGCTTCGATAAAATCGGCCTGCAGATCAGGTAAATCAAACGACCGATCCCAACCCTCTCCTTCGTTATTACTGCCATATCCGACACAAACAACAGCAACATCGGCATCGGCAGCAAGCTGGACAGCTTCCTGACCAACAGTTCCCGCATTCTGATATCCCATGCGAATCTCTGCAATTCCCCCATTTTCGTAATACTCAAGTACAATATGATAGTTGATCCCGGTATATAAATAAGCCCTTTCGTTGCTGATTCGGGTAGCATGATCGGTCCAGTCTTCCATAAACACCGTATCGTTTATGTATAAACGGAAACCATCATCACTGGCAACAGAGAAAATATAATTGCCATCGACCGGAGGAATGATATACCCCGACCAGCGTATCGAAAAATTATCGGCCCCTATGCCCGGAATTCCGGGTTCTCCGCTCCAGTAAAAGTTTATGTGTTCATCGATGCCACTGTATGCAGGCGATCCCGAGAGTGTCATATTGTTGTAATAATCAGCTTTTAACCCGGGTTCCATGCTAATGGTATCGGTGTAAAAAACGGAATTCTGATACGCCGAATCCATATCGAGGGTTGCCGGACTATAAAATACATCTATCGTCTCGCCTACAAGGCTATCGACTCCCTCATACACACTTATTGTATGAAAAGGAGAGGTATATGAGCTGCCTCCTCCGGCTACATAGGCATCGGCTAAATCACCGATAACCGCAATCGATTGAATGGTATCACGTAACAAAGGCAAAATACTGTTGTTCTTAAGTAAAACTATACCTCCCCGTGCAGCATTAAGTGATACTTCTGCGGTTTCCGGATTATCGAGCGGAATGCTGCCAAGGGTCTGATCACGGTCGAAAAATCCGAAACGAAACAGTGAACTTAATATTCGCCTTACTTTTTCATCTATGACTGATTCGCTTAGTGTACTATTGGTAATATAAGGCATCAGGTTTGTACTGTTCATATAGGCTCCGGAAGGCATTTCAAGATCCAGACCCCCAACCGCTGCAGCCAGGGCGTTATGTGTAGCTCCCCAGTCGGACATTACAAAACCGTCAAAATTCCAGTCGGTTTTCAGCGTTTGATTCAGTAAATAATCATTATGCGAGCACCAGATTCCGTTTATTTTATTATATGCCGACATAATAGCACCGACATTTGCTTTTTCTACACAAGCCCTGAAAGCCGGATAATAGATTTCCTGAAGGGTTCTTTCATCGATTTGAGCACTAACATTAAACCGGTTTCTTTCAAAACTATTTGCTGCAAAGTGTTTTGCTGTGCCTATTACTCCCTCCGATTGAAGACCAGTTATATAATCACTGGCAATTTCCGACGCCAGGTGAGGATCCTCTCCGAAATACTCAAAATTGCGACCGTTGATAGGAATACGGTAAATATTCATTCCGGGAGCCAGCAGTATATGTACTCCACGTGCACGGGCATCCTTTCCCAATGCATGCCCTACGTTCCTGATAAGGGTCGTATCCCACGATGCGGCCATCAGCACACCGGCCGGATATGCCGTAGTGTTTCCGTAGTTTCTCACTCCTACGGGACCGTCGGACATTTTAATGGCTGGTATGTCAAGCCTGTCGATATTCAGTATATAAAAACTGTTATAACCTCCTATATAGCTCAGTTTTTCACTAAGTGTCATGCGTGGTAACAGATCTGCCACACGCTCTTCGTAAGGAGCATCCGGATTCAGGTATATCTGGGCCCTTATAGGCATTACAATCAGTAATCCAAAAAAAATCATATAAGAAATAAGTGTTTTCATGGTATTATAGATAAGAAGTTATTATCATATTTATACTTATATAAAATTACAAATTAGCCTCAGGAATAAGGTTAAACAATAAATAATAAACCGGGGAGCCAAACACGTGAGTTTGCTAAAATCCTATATTGACTCCGGCTGAAAAAACCAGAAGATTGCCGATAAAGTAGGGGGCAGTATATCGCTCTTCATTGCCTTCGCTTCGTTTGTGCTGAATATCGATGAAAATAAATACATCGTTAATAACCTGATATTCCAGTAATAATCCGAATACCTGCTGTTTCCACAGGATTTCCTCCAGAAATTTCTTGCCGTGTACCATGGAAACTCCCGTAGCCGGATCCGTTTGTCGTATATATGGGTATTCGGGGCCTTTCCTGACCTTCTCATACCAAACACGCATATGAAATCCCCGCAAAGGTTTATAATCGGCAGCAAGGTAAAGAACATCGGCATTATCAAACAGGTAATGTCCCAGATTATAATAATTCGAATGAAACAAGGTAGTCAGATTATCGTTTCGATAGGTCAATGGATTGGTACGCGTATATTCGGCAGTAAGAATCAGATCGGGTACCAGATTCGATAACCGGTATCCGGCTTTCATACTCCAATGATTCGATTGTTCATCAGGTTTAAACATACGATAGAACGACAGATCGTCGAGAAACATGGAATAGTAAAAATGCATTTTCGGGATTAACCTGCAGCTGATATCGATAAAAAGTTGCGAATTCTGACCCGTATAGCTCTGCGCACTATTATAGGTATGATCAACCGATTTATAAAAGAACACCGGGATTAGATACGC
>CAYMQP010000105.1:7948-11764 GCA_964392505.1 uncultured Bacteroidales bacterium | reverse complement strand
GCTTTAAACAATCGGATAGACCGCTTTGAACTGGTTAACCGGCATAATATTCGGCATTCGGATATTGATCCATTGAATTCGCTTACTGTTGGTAATGGGGAATTAGCCTTTACAGCTGATATTACAGGTATGCAAACCTTCCCCGCATTTTATGAAGCTGGAATACCACTTGGTACACAATCGCAATGGGGATGGCATTCCTTCCCTAATCCCGAGAATTACACACTTGAAGATGTTCTAAGCTATTACCCGGTTGGCCAGGATTCAATCCCTTATCCTTATCAATACAACAATTCGAAAGACGAACTTAAAAACAAAGCAACAGCTTGGTTAAGAGAAAACCCCCATCGGTTGCATTTAGGACTCATTGGTCTCCAGATAATGAAGCAAGATTCTTCAGCATTTACAATTTCCGATATTCAAAATCCTGATCAAAAGCTTGAGCTATGGAATGGCGTATTGAAAAGTAATTTCCAAGTCGATAGTGTTGATGTGGAAGTTATTACAGTTTGCCATCAGGAATTGGATATGGTCTCATTTCGCATAAGTTCTCAATTGATTCCTTTAGGAAAATTGAACATAATCCTGAAATTTCCATATGCGACACATGAAAAATTCTCTCCGGGATACGATTTGTACAGTCCTGAAAAGCATAGTACACAATTGATCCATGAAACTATAAATGAGGTAACATTTAAACAAGTACTCGATAATACCTTGTATTACGCACAGTTACAATGGACCGGAAAAGCAGAACTTAAAGAAACAGAAAAACATAGTTTTCTGATAATACCCGCAGATGCTTCCGTAGTTTTTGAAATAAACTGTTGTTTTACGCCGGAATTAAACAAAAATGATCTCCCTTCTTTTTCGGAAAATCTTGAAAATAATCGCAAACATTGGCAAAGTTTCTGGGAAAGCGGAGGTGCAATCGATTTTTCTCAATGCACTGACCCACGGGCTATGGAACTGGAAAGAAGGGTCGTATTATCACAATACCTTACAAAGGTTCAGTGCAGTGGCTCACTACCTCCGCAAGAAACAGGCCTCACATACAATAGCTGGCATGGAAAATTCCATCTCGAAATGCACTGGTGGCATGCAATACATTTTATTCTGTGGCAACGACCGGAATTAATGGAGCAACAATTAACTTATTATTCCGATATCTTCAATGAAGCCCAAAATACAGCATTATTACAAGGCTATGAAGGTATTCGCTGGCCGAAAATGACTGATCCTGACGGCCGGGAAAGTCCGAGTACCATTGGTCCGTTCCTGATCTGGCAACAACCTCATATTATTTATTTTGCAGAATTACTATACAACGTTCATAGAAAAGATCCATCCGTACTCGAAAAATACAAACCTCTGGTTTTTGCCACCGCTGACTTTATGGCTTCCTATGCAAGATGGGATAGCGTACAGAATCGATATATTCTCGGACCGCCTTTGATTCCCGCACAGGAATGTTTCGATGCTGAGTCAACTGTAAATCCTACATTTGAGCTTGAATACTGGCGCTGGGGTCTCCAAACTGCACAAAAATGGAGGAAACGATTAGATCAGTTGCCAAACCCAAAATGGCAGCAGATTATTGATAAACTTGCTTGGCCGTCGGTAAAAGATAGCCTTTACCTATTCACAGAAGATGCAACCGATTCCTACAATCAAAAATACCTAATCGATCATCCTATAGTATTAGGGATTTCCGGCTTTTTGCCTGCCTCGGAAAGAGTCGATAAAAATATAATGCAAAACACGCTAACAACTATAACGCACAAATGGAACTGGGAAACAGCATGGGGATGGGATTTCCCGATGGCCGCCATAAATGCTGCAAATTTAAACCTTCCAGAACTGGCTGTTGATCTTCTTTTAATGGATACCCCGAAAAACCATTACCTTATGAACGGCCACAACTACCAGCGTAAAAATCTGACAATTTATCTTCCGGGTAATGGTGCACTGCTTACCGCAGTAGCTATGATGTGTGCCTGCAAAAACCAAAATAAGAATAATGGTTTCCCGTCAAACGGACAATGGAAGGTTAAATACGAGAATTTATTTTATCCATACTGATTGGAATGACTATTTTTATCGAAACATAAAACCCTATGAAAATTTTCTCCACTCCAATATTACTACTTACTTGTTTACTATCCTGTCATTTAAATGCTCAACTGTGGATTCCTGATCTCGGTAATGGAATGTATAAAAATCCGGTTATTTATGCCGATTATTCTGATCCCGATATTATGCGAGTTGAGGATAATTTTTATTTGGTAGCCTCCAGTTTTAACTGCATGCCGGGAATTCCGATTCTGCATTCAAAGGATCTTGTAAACTGGAAGATTATCAATCATGTTTATGATAAGCTTCCCCTCGAAAAGTATGAGGAGCCGGAACATGGATCAGGTGCATGGGCTCCTTCAATACGGTATCATAACAAAATATTTTACGTTTATTTCTGCACTCCATACGATGGTTTGTTCATGGCTACTGCAGAAGATCCTGCCGGTAAATGGGAATTACGGCATATTGTTAAAGTCGATAATTGGGAAGATCCCTGCCCGTTCTGGGACGATGACGGAAATGCCTACCTGGTGCGGAGTAAACTTTGTGGTGGTGCCCTGTATCTTCACCGGCTTAGTCCTGATGGGAATAAGTTGCTTGACAACGGAACCGAAATATACCGCGATCCCGCTCAGCGTACTATTGAAGGACCTAAATTCCTGAAAAAAGATGGTTATTACTATATTTTTGCTCCGGCAGGAGGCGTTTCAACCGGATGGCAAACAGTATTGAGGTCGAAAAATATATATGGACCTTACGAGGTCAAAGTTGTTCTGCACACCGGAAATACCGAAATTAACGGTCCCCACCAGGGAGGAATTGTGGAACTTGAATCGGGTGAATGGTGGTTTATCCATTTTCAGGATCGCGACTTTTATGGACGCATTATACATCTTCAACCTGTGTTATGGAAAGATGGATGGCCCTTCATAGGAATCGACAGCAATAATGATGGTATTGGTGAACCTGTGCTGGAATTTAAAAAACCTGATGTGGGTAAATCCTATCCAGTAACCATTCCCCAAACAAGTGATGAATTCGATGGTGAGTCATTGGGTCTCCAATGGCAATGGCATGCTAATCCTGAAGATTCGTGGTATTCTATAAATCAGAATGAGGGTATCCTTAAGTTAAATGCTGTAAGTAGTATATCACAAAACGGAATATTCTGGTTCGTACCCAACTTGTTGCTGCAGAAGTTTCCTTCCCCTTCATTTACCGTTACAACCCAGATTGAATCACATCTGAAACTCGATGGTGTAAGGAGCGGACTGGTGATTATGGGAAATGAATGGGCCTATATTGCTTTAGTAAAAAGTAATGATTCACTTTATTTACAAACCTATGAGGGTAAATACGAACGTTGCGATGAAGCTATATCTATGACCGGTTCAATACCTGCAATCAGTAATAGTTATTTCTTTAGAGTATCAGTTGATACCACTGGTTTATGTCAGTTCAGTTATAGTATCGATAATAATAATTTTAAAAATATAGGTACACCTTTCCATGCTAAAGAAGGGAAATGGATTGGTGCTAAGGTGGGCCTTTTCTGTGTTAATCCGAATATAACCGAAAGTAAGGCCTATGCAACATTCGATTGGTTCAGATTTGAATAATACAAAGTATCTGCCCTCATTCGATTGGTATGTTTTATCACTAAGAAAAAGCGACTACAAAGTTGTATCACGGATTGTCTTCGATAAGAAGTGTGTTATTGGTATCGGCATCCAATATAAT
>CAYMQP010000105.1:7031-7938 GCA_964392505.1 uncultured Bacteroidales bacterium | reverse complement strand
AATATAATATAGGCTATATTATCTCCATTGGGAGGGAGATAGTAAATATAGACAGTAAAATCAACACCGGGATAAAAATCATCAAAATCAGCAAATACCTGAACCGACCGACTATCAAACTGAATCTGATTACCTATGATATTGTCGGCCGTGCTAACCCACATGGAAGCCGATAGATATGATGGAATTTCGATATGACATATGGCTCCTCCTGGATCCCAATAATAGCTATCTCCATTAGGAGGTACAGAAACAGCATAATATTCATAATTTTCGCCAGCTTCCTTAAAGTAATAGAAAGTCCATTCACCGTCGGTGGTGGTATGTCCGTTTTGATCTATTTCTATACCGAGAATCTCGGCTAGTTTTGCTCCTGGCATTTGAGTGTTAATAATCTCAGTGGCTTTGCCAAGCGCTTTTTCAAGTGAGCTGTATTCTTCGTTTCCCGATTTCTTTTCGCAACTCGATGAAAAAGAAATGGGAATAAGAAGTACGGATACAATTACAATAATTTTATGATACAGGATTTTCATATATGAAGGATTTAAGTTAGTAAATAATGATTGTTTCTGGAGCAAAGTTTACAACATTTTATAATATCCTGATAGAGAATTGTTAATATTTTTAATTAACTCCCTGAAAACAAAAATTAAGTATACTTTGAACATGAACCGTTACTGTGTTAATATATTTCAAGCCGAAATATTGCTGATCAAAAATTAGAGGTAATTCTGTGCAACCTAAAACGAGGGAATCAATGGAATATTTCTTAACCATAGAATCCACAATCTTAATAAATTTCTTTTTAGTTTCATCGTTCACTATACCAATCGCCAGTTCTGAAAATATCTTATCGTGGATATAATTTTGATCGTTATCATCGGGAACAAAAATATCTAATCCATAA
>CAYMQP010000105.1:0-7021 GCA_964392505.1 uncultured Bacteroidales bacterium | reverse complement strand
ACGGGGATATAAATTGTTTTTCATGGTAAATCCTGTACCTAATAAACCCACCTTTTTATTAACTGTAACATGTAAGCAAAATTTAGCAGCCTCTTCAACAATGCTTATCATCGGAACTTTTGAATGCTTTTGCAATCTATCGAATATAATGTGTGGAGTATTCGAAGCTATCACTACAAAATCGGCCCCTGCATTTACCAGCGAATCCAGTTTTTTAGTAAGCATATTCGTCAATGAACCTAAATCGTTTAGCTCAAGATATCTCTTGAGTTCCTCCATATTTACACTGTATATTATAATTTCGGGAAATTGTCCTTTAGCTCTGGATTTGTATTGTTCAATAATCTGATCGTAATACATTTTTGTTGATTCCGGACCAAGTCCTCCGATGATTCCTATTTTTTTCATAGCTCTTAGAATTAGTAAATCTTTTTACGGTTGAGGTAATTAGCAGTGAAATATGCCAAGATTAATAAAACAAATCCATTATAAAGGTCTGATTGCTGTCTGCAACATACTAAAAATTACCATCGACAAACTATCGGGTTCGTTTTCGATATGATACCACCCTCCTGTTCCTCCATAAGTAATGGCCATATGATGCAATACTACCAGTGAGATCAGAAAAACTCATAGACTATCGATATAAAAATTCATTTTAATGCCTTTCAAAATTCATTTAGCAGACTGCTGAATGATCAAATTTGCTGCATCGTATCCTATGGCATCGAATATAATTTCAATATTATCGGTATATACTGCATTATGAGATACAATTGCATCTTTCAGCATAAACACGTTATAATCCAGATCCTTTGCCCCGAAGTATGTGGAAATAACACAACCAACCGAGCTTAAACCGCAAAGTAATAAAGTGTTACAATCTTTTTCTTTAAGTAGATTATTTAAATCGGTTTTCTTGAAACTGTTTGGATAGTTTTTAACAATCATAGGATCTTCGGGCGATATTTGAATCTCCTCTGGATATTGAAAACCCGCAGAGTCAGGATTAGGACCCCAATCAGGATCGGTATGGTATACGCGAATAATTGGCAGATTATTCTGGCGGAATAGTGAAATATATGCGTTAATATAGAGTGTGGCAATTTTTTTATCCTGCTCAGGAATCATTGGTAGAAATTCATTCTGGAAATCAATAATTATCAATGAAGGTTTAACCGGCTCTTTTTCATTTCCAGGTTTGTCCTGTGAGAGTAATTGAACCGATGAGCAGCTAAGCAAAACAGCAAATAAAATAGTTAATTGTTTCATGGCATTAGATTTTGGTTAATTAAGTCTCATAATATAAAATAATTACTTATTATAGTACTGACCGGCAAGTTATTAAACTCAGTGTAAAGACAAAAATTTAATATATGATTTTTATATTAATCGTCCTTAATTAAAGTAAAGAAAAATGCAGGTTAAATTAAATTTTTCCATTTTACTTAATTACACCGAACTAATTTGGTTAACCACCGAATTAATTATCGAAATAACTTTATCGCGATTTTCAGCTTCAGCATATACTCTGATAAGAGGTTCGGTACCCGAAGCACGGATCATTACCCATTGACCTTCGCCTAAATGAAATTTATATCCATCGATCGATTCAACGCCGGTTACCAGAAATTCGCCAAACTCGGTATATACATTGTTTTTACAACACTCTATAATTTTATTCCTGGCATTTTTGTTTAATTCAATATCGAGCCGTTCGCAGGCAAAGGATCCGGTAATGGCATATACCTCTGCCATAAGTTCACTTAACTTTTTACCTGTTTCTGCAAGCCAGCTCCAAATTATTAAACCGATCCAAACACCATCACGCTCCGGCATGTAGGTTCCAACTGTAATTCCTCCCGATTCTTCGCCTCCCGCAAGGATATTTTCATTCAACATAATACTGGTAATCTCTTTAAATCCAATTGGAGTGCGAATAACCTCAAGACCATAATGTGAACTGATGATTTCGACTTTGCTGGTTGTAGTGCAACTTACTACAACTTTTCCTGTAAGTTTCTTAATCTCGGCAAGAAAGTAAATAATAAGTAACAATACATGGTGACTATCGAGATAGATTCCATTCTCGTCGAAAAATGCCAAACGATCACCATCGCCATCCACTGCAAACGCAGCATCAAGATTGTGGTGTTGCCAGATATACTCTTCAAGCAGATGAAGATTCTTGGCAAGTGGCTCAGGTGGAATTCCCATAAACGAGGGATTCTCCTCGCAGCGGTATAATTTTATGTTCGGCATCAGTTTTTTGAAAATATTCTGTGCACTTCCGTACATGGCGTCAAAAGCAAATCGTAACCCAGAATTTATCAGCTTCTCGATATTGAAATTATCACAGACATTTTTTAAATAAATTGCTTCCAGGTTAATATACTGTATCAGACCGTGTTCGACGAGATAATTCCAGTTCAACATTTCGAGGTCAAACTCATACTCCGATGATATCAGGTTTTCGATATCCTTTATATCGCGTTCGAGCAAGGGACCACCATAATCACCTTTAAGTTTTATACCGTTATATTCCGGTGCGTTGTGGCTGGCAGTAACCATGACACCACAGTTCGTTTTCAGTTTTAGTACTCCAAGCGATACCATTGGTGTAGTTACAAAGTTTTCAGAAATATAAATTCTGATATTTTTTGATGCTAAGATTTTCGCTATGGCTTCCATAAACATTTCACCTCCGAAACGGCAATCGTATCCAATAACAGCCGAAGGGTGCTGATATTTACCGGAAAGCCACCTGGCAAGTCCATATGCCAACTTGGCTACATTAGCAAGCGTAAAATCTTTTGCAATAATCCCTCTCCAGCCATCGGTACCGAATTTAATTTTATCCATTACGTAAAATTTGAATAAAAATAGAATGTGGAAAGGTAAAAATAATGTTGATTATGGTGAAATTATTGACAACTAACGATAAATTCGCCGCCGATTCAATTCTGTTCGATATAATTCGGCATTCCGGTTGTGTTCACTTAGTGTGCGCGCAAAAACATGATAGCCGGAAAAATCGTGCTTTGCACACATATAGAGGAAGTTATGTTGTTCATAATTCAGTACGGCATCAATAGAGGCAATCTCCGGAAAACATATAGGTCCGGGAGGCAATCCACTTACTCTGTAAGTATTAAAAGGAGAATTAACCTGATAGTGAGTCTTTAACACTCTTTTGATATTGAAGTTTCGTATCGCATATATCACGGTAGGATCGGCCTGAAGGCGCATACCTTTCTTTAACCTGTTCAAATAAACTCCAGCTACCCGGGCTTTTTCTTCATCCATGTCGGTTTCTTCATTAACGATTGAAGCCAGTGTAATAATTTCTTCCCTAGTCATGCCCATATTGTCGGCTTTATGCTGCCGTCGTATGTTCCAAAATGAATTATACTCGTTATACATGCGTTCGAGAAACTGGTCAGGGGTTGTGTTCCAGTAAAATTCATAGGTATTGGGAATAAACATACAGTTAATTGTGAACTGATTGAAACCATATTTTTTTTGTATTGAATCGGATTTTAAAAGTGCAAGCAAGGTCGGAGCATCAAATTCAAGTTGCTGAGATATACTTTTTGCCAACTGTTCAAGCGTTCGTATATTGTTAAAAGTAAGCTGTACCGGGTCTTGCTTTCCCGAACGAAGCATATTGATAAACTCGTTATTGCTCATGCGGTTTTTAACCTTGTATTTTCCCGGATTAATGTGATTCGGATAATTTTTTTTCAACGCTGTCCATTCCAGTGTATTTATATTACGAACAAGTTTTAGTTTTTTTATTTTATCAATAACATCCTCATATTTTGAACCAGTTGGAATATACAAATACACTTCAGAATCCCTGGGAATGAAAATATTAGGTGAGAATGCCTTGCGATAGAGGCCGAAACCTTTAATTCCTGCCAGGATAATCAGTATAACCAGGATTATCATTATCCGTTTTAACCATACATGCGCTTTCATCTGAAAATCTTAACTTAAGCTTTAATCAATTAATAATATCAACAATAAAGCTAAATATTTCAGTATAATAACATTTTATTTCATGTTATCGCTATGCAAACGTGTACTATATTGAATAATTTATATAATACAGAACATGCTACGGAATAATTGAATAAAAGTTATGCTCCAATCAATCCGTTCGTCATATCCGTTTCTATTAAGCCCTTATTACATATAATTGTCCGGCTTCATCGCGTATAACCTTAATTGCATCGCCCTTTTCAATATAACCTATCTCTGCCATGGCATCGAAAAGCTCTCCTTCAATTCTAACTTTACCGGAAGGGCGTAACACCGTATAAGCTATACCGGTTTTACCCAGCATATCTTTTTGATGTACATCAATACTGATAAATCCTTCCGACTTCTCTTGTTGGGCATCGAGCGATAAACCTTTAAAAAATCCTGCTGTACCAACCTTCCTGCTGAGCCAAAGCGAGAGTCCAAATGCCAGAAGGACCGTGATTAAAATACGTGCAAAAACCTTTGCTACTAAGGCTAGGGCTGCAATTCCTTCAAATTTAAAAACAACATTATCAATAACACCAAGTGTCAGGCTGACCAGCATCAAAAGAATGCCTGTAATTCCGGCTATACCAAACCCAGGAATTACAAATATTTCAAGTACCAACAACACAACACCAACAACAAATGCCAGTATTTCCCAATTTTGTGCAAGACCTTCAATATAAAGCGGAGCAAAATAAAGCAAAGCAGCTACCACTGCAATTCCCAGAGGAAATCCTATACCCGGGGTCTGTAATTCAAAATATATCCCACCAATTATAAGTAATATAAGTAAACTCTGTACTACAGGATTTAGTAAAAATAATATGATACTATCGATACTTCTCAGTTCATATCGTTTGATCTTATAATCCGATAATCCGGTAATCTCAAGAACTTCCTTAATGTTATTGGCCTTACCTTCACAGAAACCAACCCGTATTGCCTCTTCCGCAGTAAGAGTAAGCACTTGTCCCGAATCGACCACACCTTCCACAACAAGCCTTGGATCGACCATAGCTTCGGCAATATGAGGATCGCGATGCCATACATAGGTAGTATCATCTCCTTTAATTATAGTATCCTTGCCATGAGCCTCGGCAGTTGCCCGCATTGTGGATCGCATAAACGATTGATATTTATCAGGAACCTGTGCTCCTGATTGGTCAACAACAGTAGCCGCTCCAATGCTTCCTCCGGGTCGCATATAGATACTATCGGCCGCAATGCATATAAGTGCTCCGGCTGATATAGCCTGGTTATCGATAAAGGCCATTACCGGAATTGTAGAATTTAATATTTTGGTGCGGATGGAATCGGCAACATTCACCATCCCTCCATAAGTATTAATATGTATTAATATATAATCGGCTCCTAGAGCAACTGCTTCCTTAAATGCTTCCTGAGTAATACGCCATGCAGGTTTGGCAATTTCCTTCCTGATTTCGAAAATGTAAACCAACCCCTTCTTGGTATTGATCACACTTTTACTAACAGTTTCAGATGAAAGAGGATCCTGAATTGAATCACTTGCAATTTTTGAAGCAGTCAGGAGCTGAATACACAACAATAATCCCAAAAACTTCAAGGCTTTTAAACTCATATTTGGTTTCATAGCAACAATAATTCATTTGGAACGAATTTAAGGAATGCAAAGAAATTCAGCAATAAAACTTTTCATTTCCATATCGCATTTCTTCCTGTTAATCCTTTCCTATATCTAAAAATTGGCCTCTCTTATTTTTTTCTAACTTTGACTTCAAAATCGGCAGCTATGGAATTAAATACACTCACTGCTATTTCACCGATCGATGGTCGTTACAGAAATAAAGTCAAAGAGCTTGCTCCTTATTTTTCTGAATATGGGCTTATAAAACATAGACTTAGGGTAGAAATCGAATATTTTATCGCATTAATCCGATATAAGATACCTCAACTCGAAGGTATAAACAAGGATCAATACGAATTACTACGAAATATTTATACAAGCTTTACTGAAAAAGATGCCACTCAAATAAAAGAACTAGAAAAAACCACAAACCATGATGTTAAAGCTGTTGAATATTTCATTAAAAAGCAATTCGATAAATTAGGTTTTGGGAAGTATAACGAATATGTTCATTTTGGTCTTACTTCTCAGGATATAAATAATACAGCAGTTCCTCTTTCATATAAGGAAGCACTTAACGAAGTTTATTTTCCCCTGTTGCAGTTACTTACCGATAATCTTATTAACATAAGCCTTGAATGGGAAGGTGTTCCCATGCTGGCTCATACACATGGCCAACCTGCTTCTCCTACTCGCCTAGGCAAGGAGATTAGGGTTTTTGTAGAGCGACTGCAAACCCAAACCGCCCAACTTAAGCAGTTGCCTGTATCGGCAAAATTTGGCAGTGCAACAGGCAATTTTAATGCACATCATGTTGCTTACCCTAATGTTGATTGGATAGAATTTGCCAATGCCTTTGTGAATCAGGTTCTGGGACTTGAACGTCAGCAGACTACTACCCAGATCGAACATTACGATAATCTGGCAGCCTCACTCCAGGCTTTAGGCCGTATTAATACCATATTAATCGATTTATGCCGTGATATCTGGACCTATATTTCGATGGATTATTTCAAACAAAAAATCAAAGAAGGAGAAATTGGTTCATCAACAATGCCCCATAAGGTAAATCCAATCGATTTTGAAAATGCCGAAGGAAATCTGGGCATAGCTAATACCATTTTCGGACATCTGGCCGATAAATTACCCATTTCACGACTTCAGCGTGATTTGACCGATTCCACTGTATCGCGCAATATTGGTGTACCTTTTGCACACACAATACTTGCTATTAAATCGATACAAAAAGGTGTGGGTAAACTAATACTGAACCAGTACAAAATCAATGCCGATCTGGAAGATAACTGGAGTGTTGTTGCCGAAGGTATACAAACTATTTTGCGACGTGAAGGCTATGCTAATCCATACGAAGCACTGCTGCAA
>CAYMQP010000104.1:0-11789 GCA_964392505.1 uncultured Bacteroidales bacterium | reverse complement strand
GGCCTACGGATTCGAAATATCGCTTATTATAGAAAAAAAACGTTTACAGGGACAACTGGCTTATACGTTTTCCCGTTCATTTCTGAATATCGACGATTTGAATGGAGGGCGCACTTTTCCGGCATTTCAAGATCGGCCACATGTTTTGAATCTGAGCTTAGCATTTCAGGTCCGGCATCGCTGGCTTATAACCGGTAATATGAATTATGCTACGGGGGCACCTGTTACTACACCCACTTCATTTTATTATTACAGGGGATATCAGGTACCGATCTTTAGCAAACAAAATAACGACCGACTTCCAGCTTATAAAAGGATCGATCTTGCAACAACAATACAGTTGAACAAAGCTCCCGACCGGTTTAGTCATACACTTACCTTTGCTGTTTATAACTTCTTTGCTCAGCAAAATCCAATCTTCCTATACTTCAACAAAACAATTGATGACGATGGTAATTTAGTGATCCCGTCAGATCGTATGAATTATAATGAAATTACACCATCAATCCGTTATACTTTCATAGTATTTCCTTCAATAACTTATCAATTCCAGTTCTGATGGATAAACAAACTAAATATTATTATCTTTTACTGTTAGTTTTCCTGTTTCAGGCCTGCGAGAAAGAATATAGCTGGAATTTTAAGACAGTTGAAAATGAGTCAATTATTGTTGATGGTCTCTTAACTAACGAACTTAAAGAACAATGTATAAAGCTCTCGAAACCTAATTTAAACCTGAATGATAGTTTGCATCCGCTATCGGGTGCTGCTATTTATGTTGACGATGGAACAAATCGGTTCGAGTTTTCTGAATCAGAAAATGAATTCGGCAGCTATTACTCACAGCCATTCCAGGTTGTGATTGACAGAACATATAGATTAATTCTTGAATTTGAAGGTGATACCTTTTACGCCGAATCGGAGGTCGTAGGTGTTACTACGATGCATAATATCAATGTGTCTCTTGATGATAGTACAGACCTTTACAGATTTAATTATGCTGAACCCGGACAATCCTCCATGACAGAAGTTTTTTATGACTGGTCGCATAATGAGTCGTTCTGTAATACTTATGGGAATTGTTATGCACAGGAAACATATTATACTCTCGATAATGTCGATGTTAATGCTGTATTTAGTCCACCACACGAAATAATTTACTTTCCACATGGGACTACCCTGATAAGGAGGAAGTATGGACTCACAGAAGAACATCAGCAGTTTATTCGATCTCTATTAATGGAAACCGACTGGAGCGGGGGAATTTTCGATGTTCAGCATGGCAATGTGTATACAAATATGAGTAATGGAGCCCTTGGTTTTTTTGCTGCATGTATGGTTATTACCGATACTGTTATAGTTAACTGAATTAAAATTCTCTGGTTATGTACTCCTTGATTTAATTTTTAGCGAGTATAAAACTCATATAAATAAATTTCCCATTTGAAAAGGAGTTATATCTTTCAGTACCTTTTGTACCTGCAAATTGAGCAAATCATTTTTTAAGGAATCCAGGAATTTTTTCTTCGATCAATACTTCTCTTCTACCTGTATCCTTATCGAGTGCATTGGCAACATTCTTAGTAATATCTGTTTCATCAAGTAATGTGAATCCTGATTCATTGAGTTTTTTTCGAATGGTTGTTAATTCTGCTGGATTCATCATGTCAGCAAAAAGAAAAATACCTTCATGTCGTAATACCCTGTTCACTTCATTAAAAAATGTATCCAGGCTACTATAACAACGCGCAGATTCGACATTTACTACTATATCGAACGATTTGTCTTTAAAGGGTTGTTTTTCTGCAGTACCCCGAATAAAAGATAACCCAGGTATATTATAATATCGATTACAGAAATTGATGATGCTACCTGAAATATCGAGACCGGTATAGGATCTGGGTTTAAAATATCGTGCGATGTATGATGCACCGCCGCCTCGTCCTGAACCAACTTCAAGGACATCTTTATTCTTAATAATAGCTTTGTTTACTACATGGTCATAAAGCTGAATGCAATAACGGTTGCATTCATCTTCTTTTCTTAGTCGAATGAGATTCTTTTGGCTTGAATCGTCGTATCCATAATTCATAAAATGAACGGAAATATCCTTATCGAAACGAATTAATAGTTTGTGCCATAATTTCCACATGGGTTTTCGGATTGTACTAGGTAGTTCACAGTATTTTTTAACCAGAATATTCATAATTGATTATTTATAGAAATTATAAGTATTATAGAACTCTACCCTGATTGAATATGCTGTTTTATGAGGGTATAAAATTTATCCGGCAAAAATAATCTTCGAGTTTTAATTTCTAAGAATTTAGGGGCAAGTATTAAATTTATGGGATTAACATACATATTATCGGGAGAATAACACTTATCCGGGGTGAATGGCACTTACGGTTCAAGAAAGGTCAATAGCTTCTTTCACGCGTAATAAATACTGCCTTGATACCGGAATTTCCTCTTCATATCCAAGCATCTTTATTTTATGGGTACCGAGTTTTCTGATAAGTTTTGTTATATATTTTATATTTACAAGGCTTGTACGATGGCATCTAATAAAGACATTATATTTATTCAACTGTTCCTCTATGTTTTTTAACGTATTGCGGATCAGTTTCTTCTTAATTTGTTCCTTCTCTTTATAATGAAGTTCAATATAATTATCGGCCGATTTGATAAGTAATAAATCTCTTGCATGAAGTTCGATTTTTTCTGATCTGTTTTCCGAGAATAATTCAATGGAATCCACCTGGTTCTCAAGGTTATACTTTTCAAGAATAACTAACAGTTTTGAGTGTTCTTTTCTTAGGGTATGAATTTGGAGTTTCAGAGATCTTTCTTTATAAACATTCCGGAGAATAATTTCAGGAGCAAGACAAATTAATATCACTTTAAACACGATATACATCGACATTGATACTGAGCCCACATAATGCAAGTAAAAAACATATGATACCGATGTAAAGATTATGCTTAGCATACTTGTAATATAAGCCGGGCCAACTTCCCATATTCCAGTTTTAAAAAATTTTGGGAATAATTCAGGAATCGATCTATGAAATATTAGTAAGAAGAAGAAAGTAATAACGCCCATTCCTGCAATAAAAAGTAATTTATTATTAAAATTTAAGGTGATTAGGTCGAAGGGTTGAAAAAACAGTATAAATAGGAATATTGAAAGACTAATGCTAAAAAAAACTTTAGTATCACTTTTTAGATCACTACCTGAAGAACTTGCCTTTTGCAGATGGATACTATGCATAATCAGGCTATATCGTAGCTTTAAAGTAAGGTTAAATATATCAATTTGTTAGGTGACTTTACTATATTTAATCGTTTTTTTACCATTATGGTACTCTATGTAATGGCGCTAAATTTATAGTTCTCGTTCAGGGTTCTTTTTAATAAAATCTTCCCATCCAGTATATGTTTTTGATTTATTAATAGGATTTCGCTGGTAATAATGGCATAAAGCAGCAGCCAGTCCGTCAGTGGCATCCAGATTTTTAGGGATTTCATCGAACTGAAGCACACTTTTAAGAAAAGCCGCAACCTGCTCTTTCGAGGCGGCCCCCTGACCTGTAATAGATAACTTAATTTTTCTCGGAGCGTATTCAAATATCGGAATCTGACGACTCAGTGCAGCAGAAATAGCAACTCCTTGTGCTCGGCCCAATTTTAGCATCGATTGCACATTCTTTCCATAGAAAGGGGCTTCAATGGCAAGTTCATCGGGATTGTAAGTATCAATTAATTCAATAGTGCTCTGAAATATTTTTTCAAGACGCAGGTAATGATCTGCTATTCGCGAAAAATTACAGACACCCATTTTTATCAGCCGGGGATGTTTATCCAGGGCTTGAATAATACCATAACCCATTATTTTGGTTCCCGGATCGATACCTAATATGATACGCTCGCTCAAATGATGACTAATTTCTTTTAAAGCTAGAAAATATATCAGATAGATGAAAATCCTCTTTTCGATGAAATGTTATCTCAGTGAATGAATAAAATCGCGAATATTTTTTTTCATATCCCCTTCTTTTTCCAGTATTTGTATAAAAGCACTTCCGATAATTGCGCCACTAGCGTACTGACAAGCATGTTTAAAAGTTTCATGGGATGATATACCAAAACCAATCATACGCGGGAGTGTAAGTTTGAGATTGCGGATACGTTCAAAATATTTCTGCTGATACGCCTCAAAACCTGATCGGGCACCGGTTATCGATGAGGCAGCTACCATATAAAGAAATCCTTTGGTGTTTGCATTAATGATGCGGTATCGCTTGTCGCTAGTTTGAGGTGTGGCCAGAAAAATATTATAGAGATTGTGTTTTTTAAAAATATGTTGATACTTCTCTTTATAAATATCCAATGGTAAATCAGGTAAAATAGTTGCGTCGATACCCATTTTTTTTGATGAAGCACAAAATGCTTCTATACCGTATTGCAAGACTGGATTCAGATACCCCATTAGAATTAGCGGAATTTTAACTTCTTTTCGGATATCCTTTAGTTGATGGAAGAGAGTTTTCAAGCTCATGCCATTTTCCAGGGCTTTCTGGCTGCTCTTTTGTATTACAGGGCCATCAGCAATGGGATCGGAAAATGGTATTCCTACCTCAATCATGTCTACACCTTCTCTCTCGAGAGTTTTTATTATTTCGACTGTAGAATTGAGAGTTGGATGTCCAGCCGTAAAGTATATGGAAAGAATTTCTTTCTTTTTATTTAAAAACAGTTGATCAATGCGATTCATTCTATTCTCGTTCAAAGTTCATTATTCAAAATTCAAACTATAAAGCCTGTGTGCTGGAAGTCAGATTCAATCCGCCTATCTTTATACTTCTTCCGATATATATTCAGGTTTTTCCATTTCTTTAATGTATGCAGCCATATCCTTATCGCCACGACCTGATAAATTGATCACGATTATATCGTTAGGCTTAAATTTCTTTTTCTCCAATACGGCAAACGCATGAGCCGATTCCAGAGCGGGAATTATGCCTTCCAGCCGGGTTAACAGAAAAGCCGAATCGAGTGCTTCACGATCAGTGATATTTATATATTCAGCTCTTCCTATTTCGTTAAGATAGGAATGCATGGGTCCGATACCGGGATAATCGAGTCCGGCTGAGATAGAATAAGGTTCGGTAATCTGTCCATCCGTATTTTGCATTAGCATAGTGCGGCAACCGTGCAAAACACCCGGTGATCCGACCGCCAGTGTGGCTGCAGTTTCGTGAGTTTTAATTCCCATTCCCGCTGCTTCAGTACCGATGAATTTAACCCTATCATTATCCAAAAAATGATAAAATGATCCGGCAGCATTACTTCCCCCACCAACACATGCCAAAATATAATCGGGCTCTTCGCGTCCCTCCTGTTCCTTTAGCTGCCACCTGATTTCTTCACTTATAACTGATTGCAGCCTGGCAATCATATCGGGGTAGGGATGAGGACCTATTACTGAACCAACGATATAATGTGTATCGATTGGATTATTAATCCAATCTCGCATGGCACCATTAGTAGCATCCTTCAGGGTTTTATTTCCACTTTCAACAGGAATCACATCGGCACCGAGCATTTTCATACGCAATACGTTCGGGGCTTGGCGTGAAACATCAAGAGCTCCCATATAAACAACACATTTCAATCCCGCCAGAGCACATACCGTAGCGGTGGCAACTCCATGTTGTCCTGCACCTGTCTCCGCTATAATACGGGTTTTCTTAAGGTGTTTGGCAATCAATATCTGCCCCACGGTATTATTAATTTTATGTGATCCGGTGTGATTCAGATCCTCCCGCTTCAAATAGATCTTTGTATGATAATATTCTGAAAGGCGTCTGGAAAAATACAAAGGAGAAGGACGACCCACATAATCTTTAAGTAATTTTCGAAATTCAGTCTGGAATTTATTGCTATTCAGAATTTCCAGATAATTTGTTCTCAGTTCCTCGATATTCGGATACATGGCTTCAGGAATATAGGCACCGCCAAATTCTCCGTAAAAGCCTTTTTCATCGACCTGATATTTCACTTTTTCTATTATTTTGATTGACTATCGTTTTTTCTTATTGATTTGATAAACTGCCTGAGCAGTTTTATATCTTTTAATCCCGGTACTATTTCGAACCGACTGTTTATATCTACTCCAAAAAGGGAAATTTTTTTATTAAGCATTAGGATAGATTCAACATCGTCGGGGCCAATGCCTCCGCTCAGGAAAATCGGGCGATTGGCATTATATCTGGTTATAAAATTCCAATCGAACTTCTGACCTGATCCTCCGTGCATGGAACTTTTTGTATCAAATAAAAAGTAGTCACAGTAATTGTTGTATGTGTTTAATATAGTAAAATCGAAAAGTTCATCCATTCCAAATGCCTTGAT
This sequence comes from uncultured Bacteroidales bacterium, assembly GCA_964392505.1. GTDB lineage: Bacteria > Bacteroidota > Bacteroidia > Bacteroidales > UBA10428 > UBA10428. The sequence continues at coordinate 5,372 of CAYMQP010000104.1, read as the reverse complement.
TATCCGGATTTTCATTTCGGCCAGCTCACGACAATATTCAACTGGTTCAGTTCCATGAAGCTGAACATACTGTAAACCGAGTTGGTTTACCCAGTGAATTACTTCATCCATAAGTGCATTTACAAACACACCAACTCTAATAATTTTGTCTGGAATATCAAATTCCAGAGCAAATTCATTGCCAACATATCTTTTCGAACCGGGATAAAGGATGAAACCTATAAAATCGGGTTTTAATGCGACAAGTTGCCTTATATTATTCGTCTCGCGCATTCCGCAAACCTTTATTTTAAGCTTCTTTCTCCGCATTTTTATTTTTTAAGGTATCGACAAAACTATTAAAAGACATCACAGGATCGATGGTTTTCATGAAGTTTTCACCAATCAGAAAACCATCATACCCATGCTTTCTGAGAAGTAAAATGTCGTCGGGTGAAGCGATACCGCTTTCCGATATTTTTGTAAGCCCAGCAGGTATTTTACCTGCCATATCAACTGAAACCTGCAAGCTAACTTCGAATGTATTTAGGTCGCGGTTATTAACGCCTGCTGCATCGACATATATATTCAGGAGTTCGAGTTCCTTTTCGTCGTGAAATTCCATAAGCACTTGCAAACCCAACTCGCGAGCAAGTTTGCCAAACTCTTTAGCTTTATTTTTTGTAAGTATTGATGCAATTAGTAGTATGACATCGGCCCCAATAGCCTTCGATTCAAATACCTGGTATTCGTCAATAATAAATTCTTTCCGTAAAATAGGAAGCTTATTAATACTACGGACTTTCAACAAATCATCGATCGATCCGCCAAAGAAATTAAAATCGGTAAGAACCGATAATGCAGAAGCCCCAGCCAAAGAATAGCCAGTAGTGATTTTCTCGACCTGAACTTCATCATTTATTATTCCTTTTGAAGGCGATTTTCTTTTAAATTCTGCTATAATCCCGGTTTTATCCGGATTAATTATTGAATCTGTGAAGCCATAAGTCTGCCGGTTGAAGTATTCACGTTTTTGCAACGTGTCAATAGGAATCAGGTTTTTACAACTCTCTACTTCCTTTTTCTTATGAGCCGTTATGGTTTCTATAATGGACATCTCTAATTAGGTAGTGTTTTTATTGTAGGCTAATCAGTTTTTTAAGTGCTTGATAAGCTTTACCACTTATTAGCGATTCTTTAACAGATCCCATGCAATCATCGAGTGTTTTATCTGGATGCAGGCATTTTAAACCAAATGCAGCGTTAATAGCTACTACTTTATTCTGAGCTTCGGTGCCTTTACCTTCAATTATTTTGGTAAATAATGCAATAGCTTCTTTCGCAGTATTGCCACCGAAAATGTCTTCAGGTTCTATGGTAGAAAGATTTATACTTTCGGGTGAATAGGTTTTGTCTTCCAATGCCGAAACAGCTTTGAATTTACCTGTAAGTGATATTTCATCGTAACCATCAAAACTATATAGAACATAATGATGAATTCCTGCATCGGTGAATACCTGGTGGTACAAATCGAGAACCGTCTCGTTAAATACTCCTGAAATCTGATATTTTGGCCGAGATGGATTAACCAGGGGACCCAGGATATTGAAAAATGTTTTCAGACGCAGACTTTTCCTGACCGGTGCAACATGTTTCATAGCAGGATGAAAAAGCGGAGCGTGCATGTAACAAATACCTGCTTTTTCAATTTCGTTCCGGAGTTTATCCTGATCGTTGGAGAATTTATAGCCAAAATGTTCCAGAATATTGGACGAACCACAGGCCGATGAAACAGCATAGTTGCCATGTTTTACTACCCTTTCGCCACAACCGGCTAAAACAAATGCGGTGAGGGTTGAAATATTAAATGTGTTTTTTTCATCACCACCCGTACCACATACATCAATGGTATTATAATCTGGTACATCAATCTGAATGGCTAACTCTAAAAAAGCTTCACGGAAACCGGCGAGTTCTTGCGATGTTATTTCGCGCATCATATACACGGTTAGAAAAGAGGCTATTTCAGGATCGGAATACTTCCCCTGTCCCATATTCAGCAATGTATTCTTAGCCTCTGTTTTTGTAAGAAGATTTTTCTCTAAAAAATAGGTTAAAATTTCTTTCATCGTATTAGGATATTAGTTGGTTAAAATTATTCGTTTCATTTTCCAGGTTATGCTCGATTTATTTGTTTTACTCGCATGTATTTCAAGTAATTTATCGGAGACGGTTTTTCTTTCGGTAGCGGTATATGTATTCACAATCAATTCTTCCTCATTCCATATCCCAACCGTGTTTGGATAAAACCACCCTCCTGCCAGCGTATCTTTCACAGGTATTGTATTGCTTTGATTTAGAAGTGCATTAAAACCTGATATTTCATCAGTGAGTTTTTTACCTACATATAGTTCGGCTCCCTGTGAACTAATAAGCAGGTCATTAATTTTCAGATATTTACGAAAAACAGGAACATCGGTATAAATATCTTCTAACTCATCGATAAAAAGTAAACCTCCGGAATTTAAATGATCAATCCAGCTGGTTAGTACCTGTTTCAAGTTGACCAGGTGAGAAAGCAGAAACCTGGCATACAGGATATCATATTTTCTCTTTGTATTCCATTGCGTCAAATCCTGTTTTTTAAAATATAAATCGGGGAATTGCTGCTTTGCCAGTGTAATAAAATAGTCAGAGATATCCAACCCAGTTACTTGTTTAGCTTTTGTTACTGATGCCAGCATATGAGTTGTATACCCAGGACCACATCCCAGATCGGCAGCTGACTGAACAGGTTTCTTCAATTGAGTACTAATAAATTCTACAGCCAATGGATTAAAAAATGATGCAATATTTCTCAATCGTTCAGCTGCATTTTTAGTATGTCCAAATGTATAACGCATTATTTCAGATTAAAACTCAAGTTATAGCTCATAGTAAAATGTTAAATCTGATCAGTCAGTCTAAACCTGGTTTATTTTCATATTAGTTACTTAACCAGTTTTCCATAATTTTCATTCCGTACTCTGTTAATACCGACTCAGGATGATATTGCACACCCTTCACATCATATTCCTTATGGCTAATACCCATGATCATTCCTTCATCGTCGAGGCTGTTTATTTCAAAACAATCGGGCAGATTATCCCGTGCAACTACCCAGGAGTGATAGCGACCCACCTCAATTCTTTGCGGGATGTTTCTGTAGAGCCTGTCGTTAGGGGTAATAATACTGATTGGAGTCGCAACGCCATGATACACTTTCGATAGGTTTATCAACGAGCCTCCTAATGCTTCCCCGATTGCCTGATGTCCGAGGCAAACGCCCAGAATACTTTTTGTTGTGGCATATTTTCTGATCAGATCAAGACAAATACCTGCTTCAATGGGAATTCCGGGTCCTGGTGAGAGAAGAATCTTGTTGTATCTTTCTATATTGTTCAATTCAATTTGATCGTTACGGTATACATCAATCGGGATTTCGGTAAGACTCATAATATAGTGTACCAAATTATAAGTGAATGAATCGTAATTGTCAATGACGAGTATCTTTTCCATAATTAAATAGTATTTGCCATGTTTATAGCTTTCTTTAAGGCTCCCAATTTATTATTAACTTCTTGAAGTTCGCTCTCTTCCTTCGAAACAGAGACAATGCCGGCTCCTGCCTGATAAAACAGCTTATTGTTTTTACTGAGAAAGGTTCGGATCATGATAGCATGGTTAAGATTATACTGCAGGTCAATAAATCCAATAGCTCCTCCATAATAGCTGCGATTTTGGTTTTCATATTTATCGATTAGTTCCATAGCCTTGTATTTAGGTGCTCCTGAGAGAGTGCCAGCTGGAAATGTTGCCATCATCATGTCAACAACTTTAGAGGGTTCATTCAACTGGCCCGATACTGTAGATACCAAATGAATAACATGCGAATAGAACTGAACTTCACGGTAACTGTCTACTTTCACATCATGCCCGTGGCGGCTCAGATCGTTTCGTGCCAAATCGACAAGCATTACATGTTCTGCATTTTCTTTGGGATCGGCGCAGAGTTCTTTTGCCAATTCATTATCTTTTTTATCATCGCCTGTACGACGAAATGTACCGGCAATAGGATTAATAATAGCTCGACCATTTTGAATTTTTAGTTGTGCTTCAGGTGAAGATCCAAAAATATGAAAATCGCCATAATCGAAATAAAACAGATAAGGTGAAGGATTTATCGATCGTAGTGTCCGGTATACATTAAAATCATCACCCGTATATTCCTGTGAAAACTGCCTTGACAATACTATTTGAAATACATCGCCACGATAACAATGTTCTTTACCTTTTGTCACCATTTTCATATATTCACTATCGGTGATATTCGAACTTTCATTATTAGAAGCATGAAATTTCTTCGGAACGCCAATGTCTTTATTAAAGATCATCTCTTTAATAAGATGAATTTTACTTTGTTCACCTTCAAATAAGTTTTCGATTATGGTGAGATGGTTTTTAAAATGATTGATTGCAATAATATATCGGAAAAAGTTATAGCGCAAATCCGGTATTTTATAATCGGGCTTTGTAAATTTTTTAAATTTGATGGTCTCAAAATATTGCACAGCATCATAGGAAGCATATCCAAAAACACCGTTTACAAGACTTATATCTCCTTCAACAATGTGAAATGAACGAATAAAATCGTCGAATTTATTTCGAAAATCCAAAATATTGATGACTTTGGATTGATTACTTGTTCCGTCAGGATATTTCTCGGTTAGTTTCCCTTGATCGACCTGAAAAGTGGCTACTGGATCGAGACAAATGAATGAAAAGCTGTTTTCGTGTCCATGATAATCGGAACTTTCGAGTAATAACGAATTTGCAAATTTTGAACGTGCCTGTAAATATATTCCTACCGGTGTGACAAGGTCGGCAAGAATATGTTCGGTAACTAATTTGATTTTATAAGTTTTCATATTTCTATGTCTGAGTTTTAAACTAAAACGGCCCGTCGTGAGTACGACAGGCCGTTTGTATTTTTTTATGCTTTCTACAATACGGGTAGTTCCTCACGATTTCGCAAGAATTCGGAGCCACCACCAAGTTGTAAAAAGTATTCTGTTCATTTCTATAATTATTGTTGCAAATATAAAATAATATTTTTCATTTATACAAACGCTATGCTACCTTAAGTCTATTAAGATCTTGTTTATCAAGCTTTTCTATTGCATATTTTTTTGTTACTATAATTTCTTCCTTTTCGCTACTGTAAGGTAAATTGAACATAGCATCCATCATAATGGCTTCGCAAATCGAACGTAAACCCCGGGCACCCAACTTGAACTCTATGGCTTTATCGACAATATAATCCAGCACAGAATCTTTGAAAGTAAGCTTAATTC
>CAYMQP010000103.1:0-11798 GCA_964392505.1 uncultured Bacteroidales bacterium | reverse complement strand
CATTAAAGCTCATAATTCTGCCTTCTTCATCGTTTTCTTCAAATTTTACGGGAATGGTTATTTCTGTTGTAGTCTTTTCAGGATTAGCTTTAATATATTCAATGGTATCGCGGAAATAATTAAAAAGAATATCGGTGAAGTTTACCTCATTAAGAGTTTTATTAAGAAGATCCTTAATTTCAATTCCCGTATAAGTTTCGACCATTGGATTGGCATAAAAAAATTGCCCTACAGTACTTAACCGAAGTATCATATCGAGCGAATTTTCGGACAACGCTTGCATTTTACTTCGCATACGCTCTTCTTTCTCAGCTCTTTTACGCTCGGTAATATCACTTGAATTCAGTATAATTCCTTTTATTGCGGGGTCGTTTAAAAGGTTGCGACCTGTTGTTTCTAGGAATATTTTTTGCCCATTCTTCTTCATATAGGTATACTGAATAGTAACAGGTTCGCTTGGGTTTGCCATCAATTGTTTGAACATCTGACGCATGGCATTTTCGCCTTTTCGGGTTAGCCGGTCCATATCCTTTCCACCCATCATTTCTTCTGGAGAATAACCTAAAATTTTTGTTACCGATGGGCTCTCATAGGTAATGACCATATTTTCATCGTAGATGGAAATAATTTCCGAAGCATTTTCGAGCAGTGAATACAATCTTTTCTGTGCATTTTCGACCTTCAGAATATTAGCTTCAAGTTGTTCGTTCGATTTCTGAAGCTCTTCTTGCGTGGCCCGCATTTCCTCAGCATTCTGACGAAGTTGTTCTTCATTCTGCTGTAATTCGTGAGTCATTTTCTGAGATTCAAGCAGGAGTTTTTCCGTACGCTGATTTACTTTCAGGTTGAAAATAGTGCGGGCAATTATTTCGCTGAGTTCAATAAGAAATCGTATTGTTTTTTCAGGAATTTCTTTCTCAAGAGTAGCAAACTCAACAACACCCTGCAATTTTTCATCAGAGATGAGAGGTACAAGTAAGATGCACTGAGGTTTTTGATCGCCAATGATACCTGAGGTAATGGTAACATAATCATCAGGTATTTCCGTACGATAAATGTAATCCATTTCATAAGCACAGGCTCCAATAAGTCCATGCCCCACTTTAAATTCCTGATTTATATACTTTTTACGATTATATGCATAAGTAGCGACATTTTGTAATAATTCGGCTTCTTCATCATATAAATAGAGTGCTCCCTGAACCAGATTGACATATTTTACTAAAGAATGAATCACCTTGTTTGAAAGCTCATCAATCTTGTTATGTGTTCGTAATATATCGGATAATATTTCTTTCCCTTCCGCTATCCAGCTCTGTTCGGTTTCTTTTTTATGATTGGCGAGCAGGTTTTGCCGCATAACCAGAAGCGTTTCGGCCAATGCATCGTTGTGCTGAGATATATCGAGGCTGGTATTGAAATTACCTTCTCCAATTTCTTTAGCAAATTCTGCCATTTGCTGTAACCTTTTATCACGTTCGGTTATTTGCTCATCAAAATCGACAATTTGAACCTTTTGCTGATAGTATGTCAGTGCTGCAAGAGAGATAAATATCAGGGGAACAATATCAAGGATAATGAGGGAAGGATTTTGTTTATGTATTAAGATTATTCCCGATAAAGTAATGGGGGCTTTGTTAATAACTATATCTATTATCCAAGCAATCAAAGGTAAAAGACACCCGATTATAATAACAATCGGAAGCGGATTTGTTACCTTACCAATATATTTTCGATATAGTTCTAGTATCTTCGACATACTTTAAATGCTAAGACTTATTTAATTGTTCAAGTTTATTAGCAGCAAGTGTACAAACTTCCTTTATAATTTTTTCTGATTTGGTATCGACTTCTATAAAGGTAGCAATTTCAATAATAGCCATAGTTCTATTATTATTCACAATGGGCGCGATAATGATACTTCTGGGTTTGCTTTTACCTAAACCTGATTCAATTTCGAAGTATTCCTCAGGTATTTCCCTGAGAAACACTATTTCTTTCGATTCAGCAACTTGTCCGTTCAGATTTTCTCCAAGTTTAAAATCTGAAGGGGGCGCTTCACCAGTTAAACCAAATCCTGTCAGAAATCGGAATTTTTTGGATTTACGTTCGAGTTGGTAGTAAATTCCAATGGATGTTTGTAAATTATTCGATAGATTTACCAGAAGCTTATTAGCAAATGATTCTTCCGATTTGAATTTGCCTTTAGGTACTATTTTATTAGCCGCAAAGTTTGAGTCTTCCTTTTCCTCGGATTCGGTTTCTTTATTTTTTTCAAATTCAGTCTGCAATTTTGAACGCTCCTCAGCCAGTTTTTCCTGAATTATGGCATTAATTTTCTTAGTATCAGAAATTCTCAGATGGATAATCAGAAAGCTAAAAGCTGTAATTAAGGAAAATATAAAAAATATGATAAATAATAGTGGCCAGATTCCAAAGCTCAGATTTATTTTAATACCGCTATTCCAAAATGAAATAGCCATAAGCAGAATGCAGATTATTAAGACTGTGAAAAGTGCTAGTATTTGTATTTTTTTCTCTTTTATCATCATGAATATCAGAGCTTTTGCAGGAATTTAATTATTTGATCTGTGGAATATACGTAATCAACTTTTGTAAGTTGCAGAGCCGATTCGGGCATGGTTTTTACTTCACTTTCTTTCAGGTCCTGTACAATGGTAACTCCTCCGTTATCGGCTACTTTCTTCAAACCAAAGGCCCCATCACGATTGGCCCCCGACAGAATAATACCAATAAGCTTATCACGGTATGCATTAGCCGCTGTTATAAATGAGAGATCGATTGAAGGCCGGGAGTGGTTTACCGGTTCATCGGCCGATAGAGCAATACGATTTGCAAGTTCAAGAAACATATGATAATTAGCAGGAGCCAGATAAGCCTGACCTGCTCTGAGCTGTTCCTTATCGTATGGTTCAATAACAGGAATATTCGCTTTTAACGAGAGTGCTTCAACAAAACCTGATCGAACATGCTTTAATCTATGTAAGCAAAGCAGAACAGGTAATGGAAAACCGGAATGCAACGAATGCAAAATGCGAGTTACAATCTGGAAACTGCCAGCTGATCCTCCTATTATGACTGCTTTATAATTCATATTTGCTAGCCTAGTTTCTTTTTATAAATACTCTCGTTAACTTCAATTGTTTCAAATAAACTATGTGAATTCTGCGACTGTTTTATCAGTTCTTTCAAGCCTATCAATAAATTACCTGTCGCCGTAAGTGCTTCATATATTTTTTCTAACACGATTTCCTGATATGATGGATTAAAATATATCATTACATTCCGCATCAGAATAAGTTTAACATTTTTTGGAGCCATATTAAAGTTAATATCATCCTTAATGAATTCAATATTTTTAATAAGTGAAGTATCTCTACGGGCAATGTATTGTTCAAGTTTATAATAGTCGCTAAATTCTTTAGCACCCTGAAACCGGGTATAGTTTTCGGAAGATATCTCGATTTTTTTAAGGGGATATTCTCCCGATTTTATGTATTCAAGAGAAGTATCACTGAAAACGGTGGCAAATATTTTTACTCGTTGTAATAAATTAAGTTCCTGAAGCAAGATACATAATGTATATAATTCTCCACCCGTTACACAATAAGGAAGCCAAATTTTAAAGTTTATAAGGTCTTTATCGTTCATTTTTAAAAAGTATTCCTCTCTAAGCCATCGCCATACAGAGGGATCGCGAAACATTTCGGAAGCAGGAACAAACAGCTGGTGGATGAATGTATCGAAAAAGTCACGATGATCTGTGAGCTTACGATAAAGATTTTCGGGATTTGAAAGATTATTTTTTGCAATAATATGTTCGAGCCTATATTTCAACGAAGTAAGGGCAAACGTTGAAAAATCGATATCGTACTGATTCTTTATCAATCGAATAATTTCTCTTATGTCAACTATTCCAAGTTCTACCATGTATACAATCGTCGAGACTTAAATAATTACAATCATTATATTCAGTATTTTGACAGTTTCACCGTCTTTCTTCCGAATTGGAGAAAAAGTATTTTTTATTTCAAGTGGTTTTTTATTCACATTAACTTTCTCTATTAATTCCACTATGTTGCCTTCAGCAATATTGGCAAATAAAAGCGAATCGGCTTTGCTGCCCTTCCCAAATAGCTGGTTATGTTTTTGACCAATAACTTTATCCATAGGCATATTCACCAAATAAAGGAAACGCTGGTTTACCTTCGTAATAACACCTTCGATATCGTATTCCAAAACGTAGAAGGATTGATCGATGGCATGCAAAATACTTTCGAGTTCTTCTTCTCTGCGGGCTGACTCTTCCTGTGTGGCTTTGAGTTCTTCCATATTTTGCCTCATCTCTTCTTCCTGCTCGGCCATTTCGGCAGCCTGCTGCTGCGATTTTTGCAATAATTCTGAAGTTTGTGCATTGATACGGGCATTTATGATAGTCGAAGCTAAACTTGCGGTTATTTTTTCCCCCAGGGAAATTTGGTTTGTATTGAATTTGTTCAGGGAAGCAATTTCGAGCACACCAATCAATTGATCTTCATGCATTATTGGGAGAAGTAGTAGGTTATTTGGTGGGGCATCGCCTAAACCTGAAGTAATTTCGATATATTCGTCGGGCATATCCGCAAGCAGTATCGTCTTCTTCTCAAGAGCGCAAGTGCCTACAAGGCTCTCTCCTTTTTTCAGGGTTTTTGTAATATATTTCTTCCGGTTGTATGCAAAGGTTGCAACAAGCTTTAGCGTTTCATTATCGTTCTCAAGAAGGAATAAACCACCCTGAATGGCATCAAGGTATTTTACAATCTCCATGATAAAGATATCAGACAGTTTATCGAGATTATCACTGTTATTGCGCAGAATATCAGCAAATTTGGCAATACCCTCGTTCTGAAACCTCCGTATCTGGTTATCTTCTGCATGTTTAATTTGTTCTTCACGAGCCTTACGCATATTTTCTTTTAACGCAATTAATGTTTTACCGAATGTATCATTTTTCCCCTGAAGGTTTAATTCAATATCGAATTTTTGCTTTAGAAGACTGTCGACGAAAGTCTTTTTCTCTTTAATTGAAACGCCAATGCGATTCAGGTTTTCGTTAAGATGCGAAATTTCAAATGGCACCTCAATATCGAGTTCGGTGTCAGAAAGCTTGCCTTTCGATAATTTAAAACTGTAATCGATGGTATTTTGTAAAGGTTTGCCGAAGCGCTTATAGAAAGCAATAAACTGAATAATGTAAAGAATTGACAGTAAAGTGATAATAATAAAGCCAAACATTATTAGCCATCTGAAATGATTTTTCATCATGGCTTTTGATAAACTGATTAATTCATTAAATGCATGGTTTATTTTGGCGATTCCTATTTCCATGCGGGTATACAAATCATTATCTCCTCCGGTTAACAGGATATATATTTTTTGTACCTCATTAAGATAACCCTGATAGCTTTCAACCAGTTGCCCAATATCGATCAATATAACTGTGGTGGAATCTGATCCGGATAAAACAGGATTATATCTGATTTTATTTAATAATGTAAGGATTTCATTGTATTTTGCTCGACCCGGATTTGAAACGTATTCTGATTGCAATAAATTCAATTGCGATGAAAAAGCAAATATTTCTGGTAATCCGGTTTCCTGCAGTGATCTGGAAAGCTCTTCAGCGCTGCTAAACATTAAAGCTGCTTTACCTGTATTCCTATCGCCAAGTTCTTTGATTAATAGGTTAATTTGACGGAATGTAATTTGATAATTATTGATAGCATGTATTACGCTATCATAAACTGCTGTTTCAGTAAGTTCTTGCCCGTTTTTAGTTTCGCTTAGTAACAGATTTAATGAATCTCTGATGAGGCTGATTTTACGCTGGAATTCTTCAGTATACGTATTTTCCCCTTCACGGTAAAGCCGGTCGCCATTTTTGGTATTCTGAAGAAAATCCTTATAGGTAATATGGCATGATGTCAGCTGTGATTTCAGCTTTTGTAATGTTTGAAAAGTCTGACGATCTTCACGAATACGATTTACAACGCACAGCATTATGAAACCAATCAACACAGCGTATATTATGAAGATTACGATTTGGAATATGAACCTGTATTTTATATGTATTCGCTTCAATTTCATGGCGGCTAATTATTAGCTTTTGTAATATGCATGGCCTTTTTTCTGAAATTTAACAGAATAAGAACCAAGAATAGTTTCGTGCATGCCCAGTAGTAAACAACCATTATCGTAAAGATTACGGTGGAATAAATCGAAAACCCTGCTCTGTAAATTATAATTAAAATAAATTATAACATTTCGGCACAAAATAATGTCGAATTTGACGTAAAGTGTATTACCCTCTTTTACTAAATCGTGCTTCTTATATATGGGCTTTTCCCTGAGGAAATTGTGCATTTTAATTGAATCGGAAGCTTTATCGATTTCAAAGTACTTATCGTAGGGGATATCATAGTATTCTTCGTAGTTATAGGGATTTTCCTTAACTACTTTATCGAAGTTATCAAGATAACCAATATTGAACCGGTATTTGTAATCACCCATTTGGGCTTGTTCAATTACATCGGAATTCAAGTCGGTAGCATATATTTTGGATTTTTCCAGCAGCCCCATTTCACTCAGTATAATCATCATGGAATAAACCTCTTGACCTGTTGAACAGCCAGCGTGCCAAATATTTATCACTGAATTGTTTTTTAACTTAGGTAGGATGGCGTATCGAAGAGCATGCCATACAGACGGATCGCGAAATAATTCGGTAGTGTTAACAGTAACTTCTTTAACTATCTTTTCAACGAAACCATTATCATTCTTGATTTTATTGATTAATGTATTAATAGTAAGCCTGTTATCAGATAATATTTTTGTCAATCTCCTTTTAAGCGATTTTTCAGAATATTCACTGAAGTCATATTTTGAAGAAGTCTTTAGTGCATATATAAATAATTGAAAATCCTGATCCGTTACCGTCATAAAAATCAAGTTAAAACTGACTTCCTTTCAATATCTCTGTCTTTATATACTAAATCTATTAAAACTTCGTGAATATTTAAAACAAATATTTAAATAATTGAATACTCACAACTCAAATATACCCATTTTCACAGCAATATTGGAGGCACAGTTATGAACGACTTTTACCACAATTTTAAGGCGCTTTTTACGATCGTATTAGAAACGATATTATCAACCTCCCTCGGGCAAAAATTTATTTGATAAATAACTTATGGGAATAATCAATCTTTTAAAAAATAGATGATTGAGTTTTCAATATTGTAACTTAAAAATTTTGATTCAGTGGCTATACATAATTAAGTAATACACTGTATAATTTTATGTATCATATTAAATTATAAGTTATAGACCTAGTATCTGCAATTGAAGCCAGAGCAAGTGTTCGTGTAGTCACATCCGATCAGGATAATATGAATGATTTAAGAGACATATTCGCCTTACGGATCTGGCGCTCAGTGTAAATAGCTATTAATGATGGAAGTACTTTATTATCAGCAATTACGATATTCTTGATAAAATAGCTTTAGCCGTTACAAAGGAGATCGCAAAACTACCTGAAAGAGCTTCGCGTATTTCAAAAATTCTAAAAAATCAGGCTATCTGGTTTTCAGCCTTTTTCAGAATTGCTCGTATACTTATTACTCATACAAGAAACCCTTATCAAACCGACCTTGAGCAAGGTGTAATCCTATTTTATGACGAACTTGAATGTATCATATACTTTAACGAATTACAGAGTGCAGGAAATGATTATAATTAATTAATTCTGGGGACGTAATAACAGTTTTATTTTTTCAACCATCAGGTAATTATTAACAGGATAATTTATGGTTTCCATTTTACCTATTTTAATGTAATCCTTAAAAAGGAAGTTCGATCGGTTATCGGTAATTAGTAATAGAGCCAACTCAGGGTGATTTTTCAGATATTTTTTTATGAGTTCGTGTAACCAGTTTTTATGATGCTTCATATCACAAATAATAATATCGGGTTTATATTCGACTGATTCTAAGTACTTCGTACAAATGTCTTCGTTCGGAGCCAGGTCGAGCTGCATTTCTCGAAGGAATGGATCAGATTTGAAAATATCACTTTTTTCTTCTTGTTTGCCGATATACAATATGGTTTTTTGCTCAATCTGATCTGATTCTATTTGAGAAACATCGCTATTGGATTCCTTATTAATGTATGGCAGCGTGAAATAAAATTCAGAACCTTTTCCATAGCTTGAATTAACACCTATTTTACCTCCCAATAAGACAATTATACCTTTTGCGATAGATAATCCTAATCCAGCGCCTTCATATTGCCGACCCAGTGAAGTATCGACCTGTGTGAAGAGTTCGAATATAGAAAGTCTGTCTTCGTCTTTTATTCCTATACCCGAATCTTTTACAAAAAAATAAAGCTGATTGTTAACTATACGATAACCAAAATTTATTGAACCGTGTTGAGTAAATTTCACTGCATTAGACAGCAAATTATACAATACCTGTTTTATTCGCTGATCGTCGTTGTATATATAACAATCTTTATTCGACAGTGATAATTCTGTTTTAAGTGAAATATGCGATTTTTCAGATAGCCTTAATTCTTCACGGGTCGATTGTTCGAGTTGTTTGAATATTTCATTCAGAGAAAATAATTTCTTTTTAATTGTAAGCTGGTTGGAATCGATTTTTGATACATCAATTATATCTGAAATCAGGTGTAATAGCCGTTTCCCATTTTGCATAATAAAATCGACGTATTTTTGAGCTTTCGGATTGGGTGGAATATATTGTGAAAGAAACTGACTAAAACCCAGTATTCCATTAAGCGGTGTTCTAATTTCGTGCGAGAGGTTTGCCAGGAATGCTGATTTGAGCCTATCAGCCTTTTCGGCTTCGTATTTAGCCTTCCGCAATGCTTTTTGTTCTTTAACCAGAAGAGTTATATCTCTCCCAATTCCCATGATTCCTATAATTTCACCTTTATTGTTTTTAAGGGGTAATTTCGAAGTGGAAAACCATTTACGGTTGTGATTCTGATCGATTACCTGTTCGATAATATTTAATTTAACTTTTCCGGATTCAATTATATCAACCTCATCTTTTCGGTATTTGCCTGCCAATTTTTTCGGGTAGAAATCATAGTCGGTTTTTCCTAATATTTCTTTTGGGGAGTTTGCTCCCATGAGTTGGGCCACATAGATATTAGCCAGAATAAAACGACTTTTTGTATCCTTAATAAAGATATTGTCCGGTATATTATTTATGAGTTCTGTTAGCAGGTGATCATATTCGTAATTATCTTTCGAGTTTTCAGATGCAGCTATTTTGTGCATCTGGCATAAAAAGAGGGGTTCTCTGGTTTTTTTATTCTCGATTCGGTTTAAGCGAATATTGGCCCAAAGTACTTCTTGATTTTTATTCTTGATCTGGAGTATATTTTCCCAATACGAATTCTTGTTATCTGGAGTTGTTTCCGACCAGTTTTTAAAATCAAGTGGAGGATTTATAATAAATAAATCGTTGAACGATTGTTCTGATAACTGATAATCGCCCCCAAAAATATTTTCGGCTTCCTTGTTATATTTTAAAACCCTACCTTCCAAACTTAGAAGTAGCATACCTATTAATGCGTTTTCAAAAATGCTATCCTGTAAGTCGTATGTGCCTTTATTACTGATAATACCGGAAATCATTTTAAGTAATCAGATTAATATCAAATTCATTTTACAATCAATCAATATACGATTATTTTTTCTTACTAAAAAGCTAAGGTATGAATCAAAAAAAGAGAACAGACTTTCGATACATACTTTTGTTTTTTCTTCAATTTCGACGAAATGTTAAATATGAAGCTATGAAAAATATAACTCCTTCTTTTTTGGGATTGTTATTTCTCCCGATAATGATTTCAGGTCAGGATTGTTCTTTTTACTATCCACAATTGGAAGGAGCCCGGCTTGTATATTAGCACTACGATAAAAAGCTTAAACCCTCCGGAAAATCGGTACACGAAGTCTTAAGATATAACGAAACAGGCGATAAAGCTGAAGCTACAATTAGAAGCGAGTCGTATGATGATAAAGATAAACTGCTGGGTGAATCTGAACTCGAAGTTAAATGCGAAAACGATGTATTTTATTTTGACATGAAAAGTTTTCTGTCGCCCGAAACAATGGCTGCTTATAAAGATATGAATGTTTCTATTAAAGCCGATAAACTTGAAATGTCAAGGCAGCTAAAAGCCGGTGATCGTTTAAGTGATGGAAATTTAACCATGGAAGTCAGTACTAATGATTTTAAAATAATGACCATCACAATTCTTGTCACCGACAGGGTAGTTGAGGGAACCGAAAGCATTACTACACCGGCAGGAACGTATCCATGTTATAAAATAAAGCAAAAGGTTATATCCCGGTTCGGAGTCACAATGGAAACAAATTCGATAGAATGGTATTGTGAAGGAACTGGTCTGATAAAAAGTGAAAGTTATTCGAATGATGGTAAACTCACATCTCGAACCGAGTTAATAGAATTAAAACGCTAAATTTAATCGATAACCTCGCTCAATCGATACGTAGCTGAATTCTCGGTATAGTGGATTTTGATTATTCCGATAGAAATAAGATTAACTAGAATTTTTTTAGCTGTCGGATATTTTATTTTTGCTAGCTTACAAAAACTGTTAATACTGATTTCCTTGTTCTCCCGGAGAAATGAAAGCAACACATTTTCTTTTTTATCATATTTTACAAGGGTTGGTTTTTCGTGGCTTAGTTTTTTCCATACTTCAACCTGTACACTGTTAGCCACAAAAATCTCATCATTCAAACGAATATAAGCTCTCCAAAGATTATTCTTCCAAGGGGCCAGATGGGGTTTATTTTTACTTTCTTCAATAGTAACTTCAAGAATGGGTTTACCCTCAATAAACCAGCTTTTCGTGGTATATTGAATTTGAGGTTTACAAAAAATGGTAGCGGCTGAGTCAATCATATAAGCTTCTTCATCGGTTTTAATGCCTGCAATTACACCATTATCTTTCACGCCTATAAGAAGTTTTCCTCCACCTGTATTAGCAAAAGCCGAAAAAGTCCGGGCAATTTTCTTTGCATCGGATATTTCGAATTTGAAATCGAGATGTTGATTTTCTCCCTGGGCAATTAGCTGACGGATGTATTTATTTGTCACTTTTGCAGACTTAATCGGACTATATCCATCGAAGTTCGCTACTACGAATGAAAGTGGAGATTAGGGGAATCGAACCCCTGACCTTTTGGCTGCCAGCCAAACGCTCTAGCCAACTGAGCTAAATCCCCTGATTTACAATACGATCCATTTATCTGATTTCTATAAGATATTATAGAGTTTTGATTGAAGCAGCAAAAATATGAAAAAACGATTAAAATAAATAGAATCGAATTATAGCCAAATATTCAGGTTGTTAAATATTAAACATACCAGTTTGTAATAGAGACATTTTTGATTGAAATTTTAATAATAATTGACTTATATTTCTTTGGCTTTACCTAATAAATAGCTATTTTTAAGCCCCTAAATAAAATATCATGGAAATTAAGAAAAGCAAAAAGGCAGATCTTGATAATCAACGAAGTCTGTTTATAGAGATTGGTATGGTCCTGGCACTTTCCATTTCACTAGTAGCATTCGAATGGACATCACGACCAAGGGAAAATAAACTATTGGTTGGAGTTGAGTCAGCTGAAGCTGATGAAGATATGGTGCAAATAACCCGACAACAGCGCG
>CAYMQP010000102.1:0-11851 GCA_964392505.1 uncultured Bacteroidales bacterium | reverse complement strand
TTCCAAAACCTCCAGTTGATGAAAGATAAGGTGGTAATTATTACGGGGGCTTCCTCCGGTATTGGTCTCGCATGTGCAAAAGCACTCTTCAAATACAAGGTAAAGCTTGTTTTAGCCGCGCGTTCACTCGATAAACTAACCGAAATTGCAAAAGATATTGATCCTTCTGGCGAAAAATGTATAGCTGTTAAAACCGATGTTACAATTGAAGAGGATTGTAAGAATATGGTTGAGCAGGCCATTGCCAGATTCGGAAAAATTGATATCCTGATAAATAATGCCGGTATATCGATGCGTGCCATTTTTGATGAGGTCGAAACTCATGTATTAAAAAGGGTAATGGATGTTAATTTTTGGGGTACAGTATATTGTACGAAATATGCACTGCCCTATATACAAAAAACAAGAGGAACAATTGCGGGAATAAGTTCCATAGCAGGATTTCATGGGCTACCCGGACGAACTGCCTATTCTGCTTCGAAATTTGCTATGCATGGATTTCTCGAGAGTATCCGAACCGAAAATCTTAAAAAAGGAGTTCATGTTTTGGTACTTGCCGCGAGCTTCACAACCTCTAATATTCGCCGGAATGCTCTCAATGCCGAAGGAAATCCGCAAGGTGATACGCCCCGACATGAGGAAAAACTATCATCACCAGACAAGGTAGCCAGAAACCTCATTCGTTCGATACGTAAGAAAAAAAGAAACCGAATTATGTCATTCGAAGGCCAGGTCATGGTTCTTTTCCAACGTATTGTTCCTTTTTTAACAGATATGGTCATTTATTCAAAATTTGCTCGCGAACCTAATTCGCCTCTTAAAAATTAAGAGTAAAATACATGTTATCCAACGAAATACAGATCAGGATCAGATATTGCGAAGTAGATCGCATGGGCTATCTTCATCATGGTAACTATTCGGTGTATTTTGAAGAAGGTCGCACGGAACTTATCCGAAAACTGGGTCTAACCTATCGCGAAATGGAAGATCGAGGAATTCTTCTACCCGTGAGGGAACTTCAAATAAAGTATTATAAACCGGCATTGTACGACGATAAAATAACGATCAAGACATCACTGGTAAAAAAACCATCGGCAAGACTGGAATTCGAATACCAGATGATGAATTCTGATGGTGAATTGTTAAGCGAAGCCAAAACCACCCTGGTTTTTGTCGATACGAAATCGCGTAAGCCAATGCGAGTTCCGGAATTCTTCGAAAATCTCATTGCACCTTATTTTTAAGTCGGAAGTTCGTTTTTTAACAGAATTGTATTTGTAGTAATTTTGCCACAAATTAAGGGTTATATGCAAATAAGTCTGGAAGATCGAATCGATAAAAAGTATCTGGATCCTTATCAAAAGCTGGTTGCAGATATAAACCTTACTTACGAGGAACAACCGAATGAGAAAATCGACAGAGCATTTTTAAAATTTGTCGAATCAAATTTGGAAAAGCCTCCCCATTTTCATAAAGATATTATTCTTTCTGTTTTAAGTATAGCAGATATAGCAGTAAATGAAATTGGTCTTGGCTGGATATCGGTAATAAGTTTATTCGTTTATCGCACATATGGTTCCAGGGAAATTAATTTTAACAAGATTAAAGCTGAGTATGACGAATCAGTAGCAATCATCGCTGAGGGCTTAGCGAAGGTTAGCCAGATAGGTGAAAAAACTACATCTTCTCAAGCCGAAAATTTCAGACGATTATTATTAAACCTTGCACGCGATGTACGGGTTATCCTGATCCGCTTGGCTGAGCAAACGGAGCTGATGCGTGAAATGCAGCACTTCAAACCTGAAGAACAGATCAGGCTTTCTTCTGAAGCTGCTTTCCTATACGTCCCCCTGGCTCATAGGCTTGGTTTATACCTAGTTAAATCGGAAATGGAAGATCTTTCGCTGAAATATACCGACCGAAAAACCTATGATACGATTGCCAGGAAACTTTCCGAAACTATGCGAGCCCGTAATAGTTTCATAAAGGAATTCATCAGACCTATTGAAGAGATCCTAACAAAACAAGGCTTCGAGTTTGAAATTAGGGGCAGACCAAAATCAATTTATTCAATATGGAATAAAATGAAAAAAAAAAGCGTGGAGTTTGAAGATATTTACGATTTATTTGCCATACGTATTATCCTAAAAAGCGAACTTAAGAACGAAAAAGCCGATTGCTGGCAGGTCTATTCGGCGGTTACAGATATTTATCAGCCTAATCCGTTACGGCTACGCGACTGGATTTCAGTTCCCAAAACCAATGGATATGAATCGCTTCATACTACGGTAATTGGTCCAGGTGGTCGTTGGGTTGAAATACAGATCAGAACGGAGCGTATGAATGAAATTGCAGAGAAAGGTGTAGCTGCACACTGGAAATATAAAGGTATGGAAGGTGAGCAGGGACTCGATGAGTGGCTGGGTATTGTTCGCGAAATTCTGGAGACTCCCGAAACGAATGCTGATAATTTTATCGACGATTTTAAACTTAGTTTATATTCTAGGGAAATTTTTGTGTTTACACCCAAAGGCGATCTTCGAAAATTTCCCGAAGGAGCCACAATTCTTGATTTTGCTTATGATATCCATACCGATATAGGGGCCACATGCACAGGTGCAAGGGTGAATGGAAAGAATGTTCCTATTCGTTACAAGATGCAAAATGGCGATAAGATCGAAATTATAACATCGAAAACGCAAACCCCAAAACTGGATTGGCTTAATTATGCTGTTACATCGAAAGCACAGAAAAAAATACGTCAGCGACTCGATGAGGAACAAGCTAAAGCAGCTGAGAATGGGAAAGAAATAATAAAACGCAGGTTCCGAAACTGGAAAATCGAGTATAACGATCATATTATGCGGCGTGTTTTGAAAAAATTTAATTTCTCCAATTCTCAGGAGTTTTATTACCTGGTTGCAAAAGATAAAATAGACTTAATGGAAATTAAGGAATTTCTTATGTCTGAAAAAACTACAGCCGAACAAGAAACAGCTTCACGTGGAGAGCTCGACGTGGTTCGTAAACCCCAACCCATTGAAGAACAGTTTGATGATTTTTTAATTATCGACGAAAAGGTGGCAAATATCGATTATAAACTTGCAAAATGCTGCTCCCCAATTATGGGTGATAGTATTTTTGGATTTGTGACGGTTAGTGAGGGCATTAAAATTCATCGTACGAATTGTCCGAATGCCGCACAGCTTATAGGTAAGTATGGCTATCGTATTGTACAGGCTAAGTGGACACGTAAAGACAAAGGTTCTGTATTTCCAGTCGATATTCATCTTTCAGGCGAAGACAGCGCTGGGATTCTCAAAAGTTTATCAGAAGCTATAGCGAAAGACCTTAAGGTTAGCATACGGTCGATTTCCATGAATAATGAGGAAGGTATGATAGATGGTAAACTTAGTCTTATGGTGCGCGACCTAAATCACCTCGACAACCTGATTACCAGGCTTGCTCGGATAAAAGGTATTTATTCCGTTAGCAGGATTGAATGATAAATTCATTTAGGGTTAAGTGTGTTAAGAAAGTTATATCTTTACATAAAAATAGCGCTGGGTATGAGAAGTATTGCTATAGCATTTGGTTTATTACTATTCCTTAATTTGAGTCTCTTAGCTCAGGAAGAAGATATTACACCGGATCCTGATCAGCTTGAAGTTGCAAGTGAACCTCCCGAAAGTAATTCAGAAACGAATACCAATACTTTGAAGAGATTCGATGTTGATTTGTCAGTAGGTACGGAATTTACATTTTCTCCCGGGAATTTTTATGGACCTTCCTATTATATAGCACCCGATTTCTCTTATCTGGTCACACCCCGGTTCAGATTATCGGGTGGTATTGGCCTTGGATATGGTCAGTTTTATCCGTTATATAATACATCAGCCGAACAGGATAATATGCTACCTATGACACGACTATTTTTATATGCAAGGGGTTCGTATTTTATAACCTCACGACTTACCATCAGTGGAATAGCCTATAAGGCAATTAACGATGTTCCGCGTTTAACCCGGTACGATACATATTTACATCATAACTACCATGGAATGGGAGTGGGATTTAATTATAAATTTTCCGATTCTTTTTCTGTTGGATTTGAAATGCGAATTCAGCACAATTCTTACTATCCGTTTGATGGATTAATGTTTCCGAATGAGCATTTTCCATACGCCGGTTATTAAAAACTTTTTTTATAAATCAGAATTTTAATTAGCAACAAACATCTCAAATTTCATAAGAGGTATTAAAGTATTGGGTATCGGAGTGAATGATTTATCCTTTTAAGCATTATTGCATTTCTTTGTTTATCTTGTCTAGTATTTGCATTTCCTCTTTTGTTATTGTACCATTCGTCTTTTTTTCGGATAACAAATATTCCAGTTTTTTAAAATCGTTTTTACCTAGTTCTATATTATTCATGGCAAAATACAGGGAAGCCCGGAAGTATAACATGTCAACATTGTTAGGTAAAATCTCAAGGCCCTGATTGATATATAATAATGCTTTCTTTTTGTCACCTAATTTCAGATATACAATTGCGGGATTATAAAAAAATTCTTTTTCGTTTTTATAGCAAGTTCTAAGCGTTTCATAGCATTTAAGTACATTGTGCCAGTTATGAGACATAAATTCGAGTTTAGCAATGCTTACAAGAGCCGCATAGTTTTCAGGTAAGTACTTTAAAATCATGTAATAATCCTTGAGTGCATCATTATTTCTTTTCATCTTTAGTAATATACCAGCACGAGTAAATAACAATTCAATATTTTCTGGTTTCTTAGCTATTTCGTCATTTAAAATTAAAACTGCATTTTCTAAATCATGTTGTGCTTCAGTATTTTTTTTCAGGAATGAATACAATTCACTTCTTTTAAGAAAAATCCTGTAATCGTAGCCTGATAGTTCAACAGCTTTATCCATATCAGCTGAGCTTTTATCAATCTGTCCTGATTCAACCAACAGAAAAGCTCTGTTTAAATATAATACTCCATCAGAAGGATACTTTTTAATAAGAACATTCATTGATTCCATAGCTTTTGCTCGTTGATTTACTTTTTTTAAAACTGAAACCAGGTGTGACCTTATTTCTTTATCGTTGTCAGGATTCAATGCAAGAAGTTTTTCATAATTTATTATCGCTTTATCCCATTTTTCAGATTTCCTCAAACCGTCACAAAGAATACTATAGGCACTGACATTTGTTTTGTTGATTTTTATAACTTTCTGGGCTTCATCTATTGCTTCCTTGTATTGGTCGTTTAGCATATAAACTTTTGCCCGATTGAGAAGTAACATTTCGTTATGGGGATCAACTTCTATTTTTTTACTAATAATATTTATAGCTGTTTTAATATCATTTTTATATTTATTATGATTAGCCTGATGCAATGTTTTATTTAGTTGGATTCTTTTAAAGTATGCATCAAAATAACTTGAATCCAAAATAATGGCTCGTTCAAGACTTGTGTAAGCATTAACAAATTTTTTATGCAAGATATTATCTGAAGCATGTCGGACATAATATAGCGCAGATTCGGAGAAATTATCAACAATCTTTTTAAAATTTTCGGTTTTGCCAGGATAGAATTCCGGAATATTGGCGGCTTTTATATCAAATAGCAGATTTTCCAACAAAACAGGTGGTGAATCATTTCCATTATTATCAATATGTGTGAGGTATAGTTGTGTATATGGCCCCCTGTTTTTTGATGCAAAAACAATCCATTTACTATTAGGAGACCATGAATGCCAGGAATTCATATCTTCCATGTTGCAGTTCATTAATCTTGGAGTACCTCCTTCGGCAGGCATTATATATAATTTACTGTCGGGTTGAAGTAGCATAAAACTTTCTGCCTGGCAAAAAACGATCCATTTTCCGTCAGGAGAATAACGCGCAAAATAATTGCTTTTTCCATTATGAGATGCACCTTCAACAGGGGCAGGCTCACCCCCTTGTCCATGATTAAAAGGGAGTCGGTACAGGTTGAATTTAAAATCTTTATTTCCGTAAATAAACTCTTCTGCATCTGAAACAGTAAGCAGAACGCTGGATGATTGGTTTATTTTCTCATTAGAGTATCTTGTATTTCGGGCAAAAATAACATCTTTGCCATCGGGAGACCAAGAAGGATTACTTTGTACAAAGGTTTTATCACAGGCTCCATTTAATTTAGAAAAGATATTAGTCAATTTATCGTAATAAGCTAGTATTCCTTTAACAGGAAAAAACAATTGTGAGTATTTAAAATTATCGTCGATGGCCACAAAAACAGATCTGTCTTTAACTGTAGAAACAGTATACCTGCCATCCGGTGATATTTGTGATAGCAATCCGAATGTGTTTTCGCCATCACTTTTTCTGTATGTACTCCATGTGATAATATTCTCTCTTGCTATAATGCATGAATCAACGATGTCGGATATTGTGTAAGAACCTTTATCGTTTGCATAGTCTACATCCATAGCAAGGATTGATCCGTTTTTCGAGAATGAATGACAATTAGCACATACCGGGATGTTATCTAGCATTTTTTTTGGTTGATAATCCCCAATATTTCCCATATACCATTCAATTTCATTAACATTCTGAACAGCATAACTAAAGGGGAGAGGCACGGCCCGGTAAAATACAGGAGCTCCAACTGAATCGGGAGATATTGAAAAACGTGTTTTTGAATAGGTTATTTTTTTCCGGAAGAATTGATTTTTAATTCCTATGACAGTAAATTCAAAAGTATTATCCGGTTTTTTTAATTTAATTGTATTCCATATGTCTGGACCAGTTTTCCATTTTTCCTCATAGGATTTTTCCGAATGGATTATATTGCCTGAGGTGTCTGAAAAATATACGTACCATTCCGTACAATTAATAATCGTATCATTCCAAAGGAATGTAGGAGAGTTTATTTCTGGGGGGAAAATCGTATTATTGTAAGGATAAGATATTGAAATAAACTGGTCGTGATCAGATATATTTTTTATTCTCTCGTAATAATAATCATATTTATTACAAGATGCTAATAAGCACATTACACTTAATAATAAAATGATTCTATTAATAGGTTTATTTTTAGTAGCTTTTTTGCAAAGTATTCTCAATGACATTACAAAATCAATAATTTGTATAATATATACATAGCAGATTAACCCGATTAAACTGCTAATCAATATAAACAAGAGGATAAATATACTTATTCTTTTTCAACAATTCGTACCCAGCAATTATTTCATAGAAATATTCTAATATGCGGTGTTACGGAAAAACGATAAAATTGTTGAGAACCGTTTTATCATAAAAAAATAAAGCATACCTCGTGCTAAAGGTTATAGGATCAGCTAATTGGGAAAGGCTTACGAAGACTATTGTTTTACAGTTTATTCCTTAAATTCACCATTTTCGAATATTCCCTCTTGCACAGACCCATCAGCCCAGGTATATTTTCCTTTTCCGTGAAACTGATTATTTCTGAAATATCCGGTGTATTTGTCTCCATTCGTATAAAAGAATATTCCATAACCATCCTGTACACCATTTTTCCATTCACCGGTATACTTCGATCCATCGGCCCAAATATAAGTACCCTGACCATGAAATTGATCATTTTCCCACATACCGTCATATACATCCCCATCGGGTCTGATGAGTTTGCCTAAGCCCGATCGTAACCCATCCTTAAAATTACCTTCATAGATATAACCATTCGCATAAACATATTTGCCTATCCCGTCAATACAGCTTCCCGATATGCACCCGGTTTCCTGAGCATGTGCGAAACTCCAAATAAAAAAGACTATTGAGAATAAAATAACTGATTTCATGATTGAATGCAATTGATTATTTTAAAGATAATCAAAAATTGTGCAAAAATTGATTTGGAGAAACAGGTATTTACTGACACCTAAGTGATTATTAGCCTAATTCTGTAAGGGCAGACTAAAATAAAAAGTAGTTCCTTTACCGAAGGTACTCTCGGCCCATATATCGCCACCATGCGATTCCAGAAATGCTTTGCAGATCATTATTCCGAGACCCGATCCTCTTTCACCCATGGTACCAGTCGATTGGTGTTCTTCAGGATTTTCGAATATCATTTTTAGCTGTTCCGGATCCATTCCGATACCACTATCGGCAACCGACACAACGATTTTATCTTTGTTTAGTTCTGAACTTATAAGTACCTCGCTTTTCAAATGCGAGAATTTTATTGCATTACTAAGAATATTGCGGGTGACTGAAAGTAACATATTTTTATCTGCAATAATCATCTGATCGGGAATGGTATTGATAACTTCAATAGATTTGCTGGCAGCTAGATGGCGTGTATGCTCAATAGTTTTATTAATAATTTCTCTAAGATTTAAACTGGTGAATTCAGGTGTGATATTTTCCTTGTTACATTTTGCCCAGGTAAGCATATTTTCGAGTAAATCGTATGTAGAATCAGCCACAGGGAAGAAACTTTCTAATAAATTACGTGTTTCATCAACATCTGTCATGCCTTCCGAAATAACTCGGGCTGCCGTACGCAAAGTACCTACAGAGCTTCGCAAATCATGACTAATCACAGATAATAGTCGCTCTTTAGAATCGTTTGCCAATTGAAGCTGAGTCGAAAGTTCGCGATATATTCTTTGACGCCGATATACCATGATCATAATAACAATCATGCTGAGAAAGAATAAAATACTTACTATGGCAAGAATAAAATAAAGCGTTCTTTGTTTTTCAAGTAATTGTAGTTTAGCTTCCTGTTCTTTCACTCTATACTTCATTTCCAGACCAAGTATAAGCGATTGTTTGCTTTTTTCTAGTAATGTATCCCTGGCCGCATTATATAATTGCGAATATTCAAAAGCCTGCTTATAATTCTCGGATTCACTATAGATATTATATAGAATTTCATAGCTATCCATGGTGAGGTCGTAAGCCTTTAATTCGTTCGCAAGTTCAATAGACTTTAGCGCATATTCCTTAGCTTCCCACATACGTTTCATTTTATAAAGGGTATTGGCAATGTATTGCTGATCGATTGCCATCAGGAATTTCTGATCATCAATCTGATCATATTTATATGCCAAAAGATGATAGTGTAACGCGGAATCGAACTTATCGGTTTCCAGAAAAACGTTTCCAATATTGCTTAGGGAATACGGATCGGGTCTTCCTCTGTGTTTAATTTCGTACTTATTAGTGATTCTGAGATAATATAAAGCTGAGTCATATATTTTTAATTCAATATAGGATCCTCCTATATTATGCAAATCGACCATAATACCAGCTGAATCGCCACTCAACTTACTGTAATGTAACGCAATTTTATTATCCTGTAATGCCTGTTGATAATTACCTACATCGGAATGTACTGTAGCTATACGGTTATAGCACAGACTACGGAGTTTATTATTGGTACCGGTAATATTAAGTGCTTCATAAGCCAGTTCCATAGCTGTATTGTGTTCACCAATAATCGAGTAGAAATCACATTCCTTAAGAATACTGCGGACGAGGTAAGCTGTATCGCCAATTTCCTCAGCAATTTTTCTGGCCGCAGCAGCATACTGGAAAGATTTATCGGGTTGATTGCGTAATAAGGCATCGGATATTTCAAGACTTAACTTAATTTTTCCAGTATCGGTTTGTTCTTGCTCTAAGGCAAACAGCAAACTGTCGGCAGTCTCTTTCCAATTATCGGCATGTATCGGAAGAAGACAAATAAACACAAAATTCCATATAACTACGGCACGTTTCATGGTCAGTGGATTCAGACTGCAAATAAACAAAGATTTATTGAAACTTCAATATAAAATCAATTGGTTCCGTATCGTGGGTCCTTTTTTAAGGGCAGTTTGGCCATTTTCTGCACTTCAATACTGGGAAATCCGAATTCTTCCACCACTTTGCCAAGGATAAGATAAATACCGCTGCCGCGAAATGGGTATTTTTTCAGGGAATCGGGAAAGTTGACCGTATCGAAGAATTCACCATCCACATCGAGAAAACACCCGAAATGCATCCATTCTCTTTTTATCGTACGCACATTTTTAACTGTAACAAGATTACCGAGAATTCTTATAGTTTTCCCGATATTTTCTTTTAGATCCCGTGCATAAATATTTCCCCGAAAAGGGATTTCGAGCATATCGAACATACTAACTGATACAGGGAATCCGAGTAACTCCATTTCGTCATAGGCATCTTCTATGGCTTCCTGCTCCAGGGGAGGCAGTTTGAATGAACGGGTTTTTTCAAGAAAAAGTGTTTTCGTCTCGGTTTTACGGATGCTTTTCCCGAGCAGCATATGGGCTTCCCAGAGCAATTCTTTCTTGGTTTTACCGGTAAAACGCAATGCATTGAGCCGGATAAGAATTACGATTTGTTCATTACCAATGGGTATGCGGGAGATGAAATCAGGCAGATCTTTGTATAACCCGTTCTTTTCGCGCTCTTCCACAATATATTTGGTAAGTTTGGTTTCGAGATTCTGTATGTGAACGAACCCTATATATATATCGCTGCCATACAATGTGGTAAAATAGGTGCTACGGTTTACACAGGGAAGATGTATCGAAGCACCGCAGCGAATGGCCTCGTTAAAATATACCCAGGTGCGGTAAAATCCTCCGAAATTGTTGATTACTGCAACTATGAATTCGTGTGGAAAGTGGGTTTTCAGATATAGACTCTGATAGCTTTCAACGGCATAGGAGGCTGAATGAGCCTTTGAAAAGGCATATCCGGCGAAAGATTCGATTTGTCGCCATACTTCGAGTGTAAGATCTTGGCTATAACCGCGTTTTGTACAATTGTCGAAGAATTTTCCCCGTATTTCACCGAATTCCTTACGCGAACGGAATTTACCAGCCATGGCACGTCGGAGTATATCGGCATCGGATAAGTCGAGTCCTGCAAAGTGATGGCATATTTTTATTACATCTTCCTGGTACACCATAACTCCATACGTTTCTTCCAGCTGTTCTTTCATAACCGGATGCAGGTATTCAAAGTTATTCGGGTTATGAAAGCGGCGGATATATTCCTTCATCATCCCCGATTTGGCAACACCGGGGCGAATAATGGAGCTGGCTGCAACAAGTGTAAGATAATTATCGCAGTGGAGTTTTTTCAATAATCCCCGCATGGCAGGACTTTCGATATAAAAACAACCAATAGCTTCACCGTTGTACAACCGGCAGTTTACTTTCTGGTCTATTTTAAATTTAGCAACCTGGTGTGCATCTATTTTTTTCTTCTTATTCTGCAGTACCAGTTCGGCACAATCGTTTATGTGTCCTATACCACGCTGGCTTAGAATATCGAGTTTTTCGAAATGGAGGTTTTCGGCTACATACATATCCCACTGGGTAGTGGGTAATCCTTTTGGTGGCAAATCGAGCGCGGTATAGCAGGTAACAGGTTCTTCCGAAATTAAAATTCCTCCGGCATGTACACTACGAATATTGGGAAAGTTCACGATCTGATTGCCCAGCTCAAATAACTCCCGCGTAATTTGATTATAGTTTGCTTCGTCGTTAGGATTTTTTATCAGCGCATCGATTTCCTCTTTTGGTAACCCCCTTACTTTTCCTAACTCGCGTAATATGGAACGATCCTTGAATGTGGTGATGGTTCCCAGCAGGGCCGTGTGTTCATGTCCGTAGCGTTTGAAGATATAATCCTGCACCTCGTCGCGATCGCGCCAGGAATAATCGATATCGAAATCGGGCGGACTGGTACGTTTCGGATTAATAAAACGTTCGAAATACAGGTCGAGTTCAATTGGATCGACATCAGTAATTTTCAGACAATAAGCTATAATACTGTTGGCACCGCTAC
>CAYMQP010000101.1:0-11884 GCA_964392505.1 uncultured Bacteroidales bacterium | reverse complement strand
TAATCATTTTGGCATTAAATGTCACGACTGGAAAGGGAAAACAATCAAACAAGATGATGATGATAAAAACGAATGTTTCCGGAAATATAAATCGGTAGAGGAATCATATCGCGATCATTCAGAATTTCTTACTGGTCGTAGCCGTTATATTGAATTATTTACGTACAACTCCGAAGATTATAAAGCCTGGGCAAAAGGACTTAAGAAAGCAGGATATGCTACAAGTCCAACCTATGCGGAAGCGTTGATAGGAATTATTGAAGAAAACGAGCTTCATCAATACGACCGTGAAGTTATTGCACTTTCCGGAGCAGGACATATGGGGAAACCGGTTTATTTAACAACCGAATATGCCGGTAGCCGTAAAGCTTATTATAACAACCGGGTAAAATATGTACTTGCCCGTGAAGGTGATAGCTTTTATTCTTTGAGCGAGGAGCTAGATTTATTTCATTGGCAATTACCTAAGTATAACGATTTGCCTGAGAAAACCATATTCAGCGAGGGTGAAAAGGTATATCTGCAACCCAAGCGCAATAAGGCTGAAGCCGGCAAAAAAACCCACATCGTAAAGGATAGTGAAACGTTGCACGAGATTTCCCAGCACTATGCTATAAAACTCGATAAGCTAGCGAAACGGAATCAAATCAATCCCGATGCTGAACTAAAATCGGGACAGGAGCTATTGTTAAGGGGAAGGTTAAAGGGAACCAAAACACAAATAGCCATACCTAAAATCGAACTTAAAGAGGAAGAACCAGAAGAGGAATTCATTATTGAGTTCGATGCAAATAGCTAAATTTGAAATTATATAAATTCTGATTTCAATCAACATGGAGTTAAATATATTCAGGCTTTCCAGTTTTCATTTTTACAATTATTATATTTCTTCATGCTTAAAATATGTGCTATAATGTTTAGTAAATTTACGGTTGTAAATCGACACTAAACCAAGTAGGGAATAGCAAAACCTATGCTTCTTGTCCTGTTTTCAGTGGCTTTAATTTCTATTCTACAACATTAAGTAGTATCTCATTTAATCAATTCACTTTCGAATGACCTTAATAAAATAGAACTACCTGTATTCCTAGTCTCATTTACATTTTATAAATTCGGTATGAATACGTTTGCGTGAAAATACTATTAATGCCTTGTTTTAAACTTACTGAGCTTTGCTTCATTGTAAATCCGAATTCCGGCAGAAGAAATATTTACAGAATTATCGAATCGATTCGTGATTTTGATCGTGGCCTGTCTGTATTTATTACAAGCGACACTAAAGCTGTAAAAGAATTCTTTGAGGAAAATATTGATAAGTATAAGGTATTTGTTATAGTGGGGGGTGACGGCTCGGTACATGAAGCTATGAAGTATTTGTACGGTTATTTCGATAAATATATTTGTGTTGTTCCCTTTGGATCAGGGAATGGATTTGCCAACGAGCTGGGATTTAAAAGGAGCATTAAATCGTTGATTGATGATATTAAGAAGGGTGAGACGATGAAGGTTGATATTATTGAATTAAACCAGCATAAGTGTATTAATATGGCAAGGGTGGGAGTTGACAGTTATGTGGCACATAAATTCAGCCATAGAACACATCGCGGATTGCTTGATTATATGAAACTTACAATTGAGTCCTTCATCAGGTTCCGGCCCTTCGAGGCAAAGGTTAAATCGAATGGATACGAAGTTGCTGGCCGGCTCAGGATGATTACCATTGCCAATACCCGACAGTTCGGGAATGGAGCTCGTATTGCACCGTCAGCCAAACCTAACGACGGTCATAACAATTTGGTGCTTATAAAACCTTTCCCGTTTTATTTGTATCCGGTTTTCACTGTCCGGATGTTTTTAGGGATTCTTAAAGAATCCCGATATATTAGCTATTTACAGGTTAATACCCCATGTAATATTAAAACCGGTTACCGGGAATATCATGTCGATGGCGAACCGGTTATAGTCGAGGGCGATGTGGAAGTAAAAATAGCAAAGCACAAGATACAAATTATCAAAACAAAGCATAATCGGTTTTAAACCATCTTAAAATATTTTTAATAGTATAGTGAAGAATAAATTATAACAGGAATACAAATAAATAAAAACTATGAGTTATTATATCGATCTTAATTCCATTAGTATAGAGGATTATTGTGAAAGATTGAAATCAGCTGATTTGTTACCTAGCCGGATGATACTTAAAGATTCCATCGATGCACGGTTTGCCTGCCTGAAAAATGAAGGTTTTAAAACCGTATTGGAATTGCAGAAGATTCTGAAGAAGAAAGACAGACTGGCACAGCTGGCAAAAATGAAACCATTATCGGAAGAATATCTTATCATTCTACTTCGTGAGATAAACAGTATGCACCCCAAGTCGAATAAAATAAGCGAGTTTAAAGGTATTCCGGATGAAACAAAACTGAAACTCAAGCAGGAAGGAATAAAAGATACGTTGTCATTGTATGAAAAAATAAAAACTCCCTCAAGCAGGAATGAACTTTCACAAAAGACAGGCATCAGTGAACAGGAAATCCTGAAATTGACACAGTTAACCGATCTCTCGCGGATACGTTGGGTAGGCGCTTCCTTTGCTCATCTTTTATATGAAACGGGATATGTTACAACCGAAAAAGTTGCAAAAGCCGACTATAATGAACTGCATCAGCGAATTAACCGGTTAAACAAAGAAAAAAACTATTTCAAAGTCCAGATTGGTCTGCACGATATGAAACTATGTGTCGAAGCAGCCAGGGATGTTGTTTTGGAGATTGAATACTAGCAATGAATCCCGTTGCCATCGAGCACAGGATATTTTTCACCACTACATAGGTAGCAATAATATTTTTTGTTTTTTGTTATACTGCGCGATTGCATAACGCTTTCACCACAACTAGAACATTTTACACTATCCTGTATGGAAGCATAGGAAGGAATTTCCACGTTTATTTGTTGAACTTTAAAGAGTTTCTCAAAGGGAATTGATAATGTACCGAAAGCTCTATCGAGTGCCGATCTCTTGTATACAGCTACTAATTCTGCATCGCGGATTTGTTCTGCCACAACCTGTTGATAAAGGTTTTGAAAATCGGGGAAGTTTTGCTGTATAATTTCCCTCGATTCATTTTTTGAACTTATTCTGATACCCTTTCCGTCACGTTTTGTTAAAGTAAACGCAGTTTTACCCGTATCATGGAAAATTAATGCATTATTACCAAATGAACAGCCTGTAACAAACTGCACCCCATCGGAAAAGCAGTTATTCGTTTCAATAATAGCCAGCACATCTTCCATACCATCCGAATCGGTATTGAGTTCATTCATGGCATGGGTGGCAGCCATAACTCCCATGGCAAGTCCGGGACAAAAATGGCTATGCAGCATTCCTGATTTCAGTAACAATATATCGGCTTTATAGGCTCTTATAAGGTTCTTAATATCAATTCGAGGATCAGATTTTAGAATGGCATTATGAACAGGATTAGAATCTTTTACGGAAGCAAATAAGGAGGTATCGCAACATTTTATATCAAGAACCGGAGTATTATTAATAGCATCCAAACCTTCTACTAAAAGCATATTATCTTTTACTTCCTGAAGGCGCACTGTTGTAACTCCAATTGCGTTTGGTCGATGCGGACTCCGGGAGGCAAACACACCCCGCATATTACCAGACAGTGTTTTACCGCTGAGTCCTTTATTTTCTTCTGCATGCAAATAAAATATAATATCAATATACTCGCATTCTTCGATATTTAACAGTGCTTCTTTGTAAGCGTCGTGAATTATAATTTTACTCGGTTTGGTTTTTATTTCATGATGACTGGTAACCTCCGTAAAGTCATTTACTACTATGCCTACAGGGTTAAAATGAATATTCTCCATTATCAATTCATTTAATTTGACACTTATTTGTTAACCGAATGCATACCGTTTGGCACAATATAAATATTCTCCCTGTCACGGATAATATGGACTTTTACATCGTATAGATTTTCGATATGTTCCTCTTTAATGGTTTCTTTTCCTCCGTAAGAAAATATTTTCCCTTTTTTCAGCATTATTATCTTACTGGCATATCGGACAGCCATATTAATATCGTGTAGTGCAATAATAATGGTAATGCCTTTGGCCGATAAAGTGTTTAATAGTTCGAGAACTTCAATCTGGTGTCTGATATCAAGATTGGCAGTAGGTTCATCGAGCAGTAAAATCGATGGTTCCTGAGCCAGTGCCCTTGCTATGAAAACTGTTTGTTGCTGACCTCCGCTTAATTTATTAACGTCTTTCATGGCCACGGGATCAAGGTGAAGTGTTTTCAGAATATCAGCTGTGACAATTAAATCGTGTTTTGCAGGTTTCCAGTTTATATAAGGTTTTCGTCCCAGTAACACAGTGTCAAATACACTTAATCCGACAATTTTATTTGTGCTTTGTGGGACATATGCCATTTTTTTTGCAAGTTCATCTGCATTTGGAAATGACTTATCGTCAATTAACACAATCCCTTTTTGTGGTTTTAGAATTCCGTTTATACATTTAATAAGCGTGCTTTTCCCCGAACCATTAGGTCCGACAAGAGCTATAAAATCGCCTTTTTCAATAGTACAGGTAATATCTTCAAGCACTGGTGTGCCATTATAACTGAATTCTATTTCTTGAATAGCAATTTTCATGAGTTTCTTTTTATCAGGTCCAATATCCTTTCCCCATACCCTTAATTAATAAAAATAGAAATAAGGGAGCTCCAATAAAAGAAGTAAGTATACCTACCGGAAGAATTATAGGAGCAATAATAGTCCTGGCAAGCGTGTCGCAAAGGAGAAGAAACATGCCGCCAAATATAGCTGAAGCCGGAATCAGAAACTGTTCGTCGCCACCAATAATCCGGCGAATAATATGGGGCACTACGAGACCAACAAAAGCTATAATTCCGTAAAACGATACTACTACAGCCGTTGCAAGCGAGGCAGCAACCATTCCGGTTAAACGCACTCGGGTTACATTAACACCAAGACTACTTGCATGTTCGTCACCCGACTGGAGCGATTTATAGTTCCATCGCTGATGGAAAAAGAAGAATAGTAATGGAATGAGTACTACGATCAGGATCAGCGAATCGCGCCATGTACCTCTTCCCAGATCCCCAAAGGTCCAAAATACAATAGATGCCAGTTGCACATTATCGGCAAGATATTGCATGGCTGATATGCCTGCTCCGAACAAGGATGAAATGATAATACCTGAAAGTATAATTATTTCGGGTGTAGCCCCACGGTATTTCGATAGCAGAAGTATAACTGTCACACTAAAAAGGCTCCAAATAAAAGCTGATATTGTCACTATATATGGATTATTTATAATTGCGATATCGTTGGAACCGGAGTAACTGCTACCAGCTCCTAAAATAATAATAGCAAAAGCTGCTCCAAAAGCCGAAGCACCCGAAATACCTAATGTAAAAGGAGAGGCTAGTGGATTTCTAAGCAGACTCTGAATAACTGCTCCTGATACAGCAAGTGCTGTACCTGCCATAATACCTCCCACAATTCGCGGCATTCTTACCTGAATTACTATCTGCATTACAAAACCAGTACTTTTTCCTGTAATTAACTTCCATAAATCCTTCAATCCAATATCAGCTGAACCTGAGATTAGTGCAATTATTATAACAAGTAGTAATAGAAATATAACTGACAGGATAAAAAGAAGTCGGTGTCTGATGTATTGTTTATATTGTGCTACTAAAATGTCAGTCATCAGAAATCGTTTATTTCGAGCTGTCTCAATGCGGCGGATGTTTTAACTATTTCATCGTATACCGATACACCTAAAAAATTTTTAAGTATTTCATTTGCTTTTTGTCTGATAGTTATATCCGCAAAGCGATCAGGGTATAATACCTTACCAGTATACCAGGCATTAATCAGTACCAACTCGTAGTTGGTTGCATAATTGTTATAGGGTAACAAAACATACATACGATTTTGCTTTACGGCTGTAAGGCTTTTATTTAGAACTGTATTTTCGGCCAATTCCACCTGTACCAGACTTAATCCAGAAGCGTCGATAAAAAGTACATCGGGATTCCAGCGTATTAACTGTTCTTTATCAATATAGGTTCCTTTGACATGCGAAACAAGTCGTTTATCGATTCCGGAAGACACATTATGAGCATTGATAAATATAAAAGGCGGGTAGTAAGGCTGTATGGAATTGATACCATGTGCTCCGCTGTATGAAACTCCTCCGATATACACTGAAGGTTTTTCCCGGTCAGGTATATCCTGAGTCCAGGCATTCAATTCTGCAATGGAATTCTCAATATAGGATATCAGCGAATTGGCACGATTTTCCTTATGAAGAACTTTACCTATCAGACGAAACGAAGCAAAAAGTGTATCCCTTGCCGTACCTAGCTCAGGGCACTCCAAGACAATTACAGGAATTCCCGTTTTCTTTTGCAATGCATCTGCATCGCCTTTTGTGCTATATGAGATAAAAATTACATCAGGGTGGGCTTTTAAAATAAGTTCGGCATCACCTCCCATTGACGGTCCTATTATGGGTAATTCCAATAATTCAGGATGTGCAAGGGTGTACGGTCGCATATCCTTTTTTTCAACATCTTCAATACCGGCTATCAAATCGATAGCATCCATATAAATAAGTAAGCGCAATGCCCCTGCCCTTAAACCCACTATTTTCTTAACATTTTTCGGCACTAAAACTTCTCTGCCTTTCAGATCTTTTACCAACACATATTCATCCCGATTGGTCTGTGATGAATTAACACAGCAACTAAGCAAAAATGCCAAGACGAATACGCCTATATGGTATACCTGTTTATACATATTATCAGAATTTAACAGCTATTCTCCCTGTAATTATCCTTCCCGGTGAAATCGTTTCGTTTGATATCATGTGCTCATTATCAAAAATATCCTGGATATCCAGAAAAACAACCAGGTTTTCCAATACTTGCTTTGACAACTGTAAATCCATAGTGAAATAAGGATCTATTTCAGTAATATTTTCATCATTACTGAATTGTTTGCTTCTGTAAAAACCTCTTATGGATGTGTTAAGTATTTTGTTTTTCCATAAGACCGATGCCGAAGCTGTATGTTTTGGCACATATTTCAGGTACTTGCTTTCAAGCTCCGGTCGTTCGGTGAAGGCTGCAATTTTCGAATCGCTGTAAGTATAACTTCCTGACAGAATGAGATCTTTTACTATCTCATAAAAAAATTCGGCTTCAAAACCTTTAAGATTTACATTGGTTACATTCTCACGGATTGAAATCGGGCGGCCATAAAGACTATCACCTGTTGAAACATAGTATAGAAAATCGGAACCTTTGGCGTAATAGCCCGAAGCCGTTATTTTCATATTATTCACAGGAAAAATATCCACTCCGATTTCGTAATTATCAATCGTTTCGGGACCTAATTCCGGGTTAGCATATTTTGGTCCCACCCACATCCATCCGGTTCGGGTAAGGTCGTCCAATATCGATGCACGGAAACCATGCGAATATGAAATATAGGAACTGATTTCCGGAATGAGATTAAACCGGAGTCCGATTCGGGGTGACCATTCCGACCAGGTATGATCGGTAAGTTCAGGCAGCATGTTCCAGGGATCAGTCGAACTATATTCCCCGTCGGAAAAATTAACCCTGTCGAATCGCAAGCCAACGATCAGTCTGATTTTATTATTCCAAAATGCATGCTCATCCTGTATATAACCGGCCATGTTTCGGATAGTGCCAGCATTGTAAATGGTATCGTATACTTGTGTACTATCATTTACCTGGCGTGGTGTTTGATAATAATCTCCCCCTTTAATACTTCCCTGTTTAAATTCAAAACCACCCGTCAGTGTGTTGTTGTGAACAAGTTCTCTTGATACATTCAACAGGGCACCCATATCCTCCCGGAAAGAGTTCACATCATATCTGGAATAACTTGTACCACGCATTCTCTCATTAACATCGTAATAGTGTTCGAGCTGATAAAAAAGATTCAAATCATATTGTGTTTTTTCATCGCCTCCTTTAAGGTTTCCTCTGAATAGGTTTGTATAAAAATTTCGATAGCATCCTTTCGGAGCATAAATCTGGTAGCCTTCACCCCGTTCATCTCTGAAAACATCGTACTGTAATTCCCATTTTAGCCATTCATTCTGATTGTTGCCTGCCCTAGCCGAAAGACCGATTTCTTCGAGGGAAACCGCCACATCATATGGTGTTCTGTTTTCTTCGCGTACAGTGATGTATCCGTCACTTTTTAAATAATACTCTGAAATAGTCCCATAATAACCTTTATCGCCTTTGACCATGATACTCAGATCCTGTCGGAGGGTATTATAGGTCCCGTAGCTAATACTACCAAATATTTCACGCGATTTTGTAGGCTTTTTTGTGATTATATTGATAACTCCTCCCATGGCGTTATTGCCATAAAGCGACGATCCCGGTCCTTTGAATATTTCGATACGTTCAATATCGTATTGATTGATACGGTTCCAGTTTACTCCCCCTTCATCGGAGGTATTAATGGGAACACCATTCATCAGGACAAGGGTACGCGATTGTTCATCGCCTGATAATCCGCGTAACGTAACCATAGGCCTTTGACTGTATATTCCACTGTAACGGTTCACCGTAATACCTGGTGTAAATCGCAATATATCGTCAATTTGCAAGGCAGGTGATAAATCGATAATTCTACTTTGGATGACCGATATTCTTGCAGGTACGTCTGTCAGATTACGCAATGTTCTTGTAGCTGTTACCACTACTTCGTCGAGTTTTATAGTGTCATTCAGCGTTTCCTGAGTGAATGCATTGGATTGCATTATAAACATAAGGATTAATACTATAACTTGATGAGGAGTAAGTAGTTTTTTCATTGTTTGTTAAATATGTTGTTACTAAACAAAAATTCGTGTTACTATTCAAGCAAAAAAATTAATCTGTTCGGGTCATCGTAAGTTTTCCATGTTGTATTCCTTTCACAGCAATGAGTTTATCAGAAAGTTCGGTCAGCATGTTTGCTTTACCCTTTACAGCGATTATTTCCATACATTGATCATGGTCGAGGTGGAAATGCTGTGATGAGAGAATTACATCATGATAATCGTGCTGAATTGTTGTAAGTTGGTTCAGGATATCTCGTTTGTGATGATCGTAAACAAGGGTAATGGAACCAGCTACAATATTATTGCATAACCATTTTTTCTCCACGGCATTTCTGGATATCAGTTGCCTGATGGCCTGCGAACGATTTGAAAACTGGTTTTCGTTGACATATTCATCCAGAGTAGCTAAGATCTCTTTTTCTAAAGATACTCCAAAGCGAACTACCGACATCGTGTTACTTTTATAAATTTCGTAATATCGCTCAAAAGTATAAAAACTTGGGATAAACTGAAATTGTTAGATGAAATATTTCTGTGCCTTAAGGAACACTCTAACAACAATAAATAATTTGATCCCTGAAAGGGATTTATTTTTCTATTTCCACTAAGCCTGAAATCAATATTATTTATAACCTGATTTTCTTGATATCGTCTTTAAGCCGTTGAATATCAATAAGCCAGTCTTCGATATCCTGCTCATGCTCCAGTTCCTCGTTCAGAATAGTAGTGGCCATTTGGTGTGTGGTATGGTCCTTGCCGTTAGTGAAATCGGCAATTTCCTTATAGCGTTGAATAGCACAACGTTCGCCCTTTAAATTCTGATTAAGAATTACTTCTACGTAAGGATCTTCGGGAGCATCATATTCGCAACGGCTAAGCTTGGGCCAATCCATCGGATTCAGAACAGGATCTCCCCCAAGTTGTATAATTCTATCAACGACCAGTACAGCATGATTTAATTCCTGATCGGCATGAACAAGCAGTTCAGGCTCTATTTCGCTTCGCATAGGTCCTTCCATAAGCCGTGCACCAATCCAGTACTGATAGTATGCCAGCCATTCTTCACTCAAAGCAGCATTTAGCATTTGTATTAGCTTATCTACATCCAGGTTTAAAATATCGATTCCGTGCTTTCCCATATCAAATTAGTTTTATAATTATGCCAGTAAATCATTCTATAAATATTAAGTGTATTACAGCATTATTTGAATGTATAAATGTAATTAATTACAAGTAATTTGGTCTTTTTTGGCAAACTTCTTTTATAATTTATTAATCTTTTAATTTGTTGTGCGATTATATATAAGAAACCAGAAGTTGGTTCCTATTTATAACATATAATGCATAATTATTACATATTTTAATCGCATAGCTTTTTTTAAATGATTCTAACTTTAATAATAAATTAATTATTAAATGGCGATATGTAGTAAATGTCGTAAAAGATTAATATTCTGGATAATTTTTACATTGTTAAGTATTATTATCGGATTGTTTTTAGACTTGTATTTTTTACAAACTAATAGTTTTCATTTATTTATAAGAATTATAGGTTTAGCCGG
Organism: uncultured Bacteroidales bacterium; assembly: GCA_964392505.1. GTDB lineage: Bacteria > Bacteroidota > Bacteroidia > Bacteroidales > UBA10428 > UBA10428. Next base: position 1,397 of record CAYMQP010000101.1, on the reverse strand, counting down.
AATTGTTCTTGCTCATTTTCTCTTGAAAAGAACTGGCATGTTACTTAGATTATTTGGTGAATGTGAATTATGGGGATGGTCAACTAAATTGATAATAAAAAATGTTTATCGTTGTGTGAGACATCCACATCATCTCAGTGTTGGTATGTTTATGACATTTCTTGGGATGTTAATCGGATACCCTGTTACATTTATTATTTTAACTATCACACAATGGTTTTGGGTCTTTCTCTTTGTATTGTTTATTGAAGAAAAGGAATGCATTGAAAAATTTGGAAATGAGTATCGGGAATACAGGAAATCTGTTCCTATGTTTTTTTGTAATCCTCTATGCATTATTAAAGAACTACTAAAGCCAATTAAATTATAGAAGATTTAATTGGTACCAGTAATATGATTAAAGTTCGTGGTTTAAAAGAATAATGGATATAGAGAAGCGCAACCCGATCCCTTATATTATTGAGATCGGGTTGATTGGAGACATACAAATACTATTTGAACTAGTTTATTTACTGAATCGCCAACCTTTCACAACGACTGTAATTTTCTCCTTCTATTTTAATCAGGTACAGACCTTCTGATAAGTCAGAAACATTAAGCGGTATTTTCTTATTTTTCTCGGTAATGGTTATTTGTTTGCTGATAAGTATTTTTCCTGTTATATCAATCAATTCCAGGGTATAAATATCTTGTTGTAAATTATACAGACTTAGGATGATCTTGTCAGCAGCCGGATTGGGATATAAATTCATCTGGGAAACTTGATTATCCAATAAAGTTGTACTTTCTCCACCACAATCGGTTGGGTAGTATAGTATTTCTTCATCGGAAAACTGACAGCCGGTGTTATTATCGGTAACCGTGACGCTAATTATGGTGTGGTCTTCCGGAACAAATACGGTAATTATCTGAGTAGTATCACCATTTGACCAAAGATAATCATCCCATCCCTCTCCAGCATCAAGGGTGGCTGTACTGTCATCACAAGTAGGATGAACAGCTGAAGCTATTGAATAGGGTGGAAAAGTATCACAGGGATTAAAAAGGTATACGTCATCAAGATAAAGTACACTTCCTAATTCCCCGCTTTCACCAGTTTCCATAAAATATTTTGAGGTATTGACAATCATGCATGCGTTGGTGATCGTTACGTCAGTCGGATAAGACAAATCAATTGCAAATTCCTGGTATGTGGCGGCTGTTGTCAGATAAGCACCCATATCGTAAACATTATCTTCATCATCAATCAGTCCGATATAGAGCATAGCCGTATCATTCAGTAATGGTTCAAATTTATAAAAACCGATCAGTCTGGAAGGATTAAAACCAACAGGAAAAGTTGGTAGCGATTCTCTGAAGTCCATATCTCCGAAATAGGGGATCGCAAAACCCGCAAC
>CAYMQP010000100.1:0-12120 GCA_964392505.1 uncultured Bacteroidales bacterium | reverse complement strand
CTGTAAATATCAAAACCTCCTTCACCACCTGGCCTATCACTCGAAAAATATAAATAATAACCATCGGCACTTATAGTTACACTCGACTCACGAAATCGTGTGTTGACTTTACCTGAAATAGGAACCATTTTCGACCACTCGCCATCTTTAAAATTTGTAACGTAGATCTCATAGTTTAAGGCATCGTGCCAAATCAGGTATAATTCGGTTCCATCGAAAGAGAGTGCTGAAGTATAGCAATTACCAACCGATCCTATTTTATCATTTAATAATTCGGGATCTGTCCACCCATCGGGTGTTCGGTGGGAAATCATAATTCTGTCGAATGTTTCCCAGAATTGTGTATAGATAAGAGTTTTCTGATCGCCGGAAAGAACAGGATTATAATCTGAAAAACGGGAATTTATTATTTTGCCCATATTGATTATTCTCACATCCTGCTCATAACGCTGATATTCCGACGATATACCCAAGTCCATAATTTTTTTTATCACTACATCAAGCATATGACTATCCGAATTCTCTATTAATTTTTTATACTGATGATATGCAAAGGAAGCTTTCAATAATTCATTCTCCCGATGGTAGGCATCGCCCAAAAGTAACCAGGCTTCAACAGGAGCCGAGGGATCCTTATATCGACCTTCAATATAATGTTCATCAATCTGAACAACTGCTTTCTCAAGATAAGGTAGTGCATTATGTTGTTCTCCGATAATTTTCATATAACATGATCCGATTCTGTAATTGATATTACTGTTATCCGGATTTTCCTTTAGCGCCGATAAATAAAAGGGTATAGCTTCCTGAAATAAATCCTGTGCAATATAATATTCACCGTATAAGAAATCTTCACGGGGATCTCCGGTTGCCTGACTCCAAAGTGTAATTGATTGCCAAGTTAATAGTATAATTATACCGCATAATCGTACCTGTTTCCAATCGATTGAAAGGCCTAACATCATTATGTTATTTTTCTACATCCGGCTCTGAAAAGTTTAGTGTGCTTTTCGATGTAATTCTGATTAAATAAATGTCAGATTCACCTAAACCGTCTTCATCGACCATAGCATATAATCCTTCACGACAATTTTCTTTTAAAGGATTATAAAACAGATTATTGCGTGTATCATTGATTGGATACCCTATATTTAGAGGCACCTGCCATTTTTTACCAAGTTTTCGGCTGTAAAAAATATCGTAACCTCCCATTGTATAATGTCCCTGCGAACTAAAAAACAGTAAATCATTATCGTTACAATAATACGCATCAATTTCATCAAATTCGGTGTTTATCTGCTTTCCCAAGTTTTTTGGTCTACTCCATTCTCCTTTAGCATTGCGCTTACAGATATATATATCATATCCCCCCTTACCTCCCTTTCTGTTGCTGCTAATAAATAAGGTTTTATCATCAGGTCCGAAACTTGCATGGATTTCGTTGAATATTGAATTTACTTTACCCCCTAATTTTTGTGCTTCCGACCATATTTCGCCATTATACTCGGAGTAAAAAACATCATAGCTATTATTTTCTTCCCGAATGAGCAAAAGTTTATTACCATCGTACGAAAGTCCGCTAGGATAATATTCGCCATCAGAAATAATCTGGGGACTGATATTTTCGGCTGTTTGCCATTCACCATCAATTTTTCGGGAAAAAAAGATAGCATCGTAAAATTTTAGTTTTCTGATATAAACTAGTTTTTCCCCGTCACCTGATATTACTGGCTTTTCTTCCGAAAAAGCGGAATTAACATTACTGCCTAAATTTACCTTATCAAATTCAAGGGGAGCATCCTGAATGATTTTTGCCCGCTCACACGATTTTATTTCTTTCTCAACAATATTCTGGTTATAATTTCCATAAAAGAAAGGTGAATCAATAAATTTCATGTAGCACTCAAGGGCTTTATCAAGCTGATTATTCATGCGGTATGCATTGCCTAGATAAAAATAAGCGTGCAGTGGGGCTGCGTTTTCTTCAAACGATCGTTTATTGTAACGCTTTTTAGGTACAATATTATTTAATGCTTTTTCGAAATACGGTATTGCCAGATGTTCCTTACCCGGTATGTTTAGGTACGATTCGCCCAGTTTAAAATTATAATTGGCATTAGTAGGTTTGGCTTCAACAAGTTTGACAAAATAGTAAGTTGCATCTTCAAAATCGCCACGATTAAAAAAAAACTGGCCTTCGTTGAAATATTCTTTTAACTCCTCGCGTGTTTGCCCTAATAATGACAAGGGGAAAAAACAAATTAATAATATAAAGTTGTGCAGAAAATTTTTCATCAATTGAAGCTTAGGTATAATCAAAATTATAAAAAAGACGTGTATAGTATACGTTAAGTTATTAAAATACTGCTATAAACAACACGTGAGAATTTCAAATGCAAAAGTTAGCAGTAGAAACGAACTTTTATATACTTATTTAATTTGAAGATGTGGTGGAACCGGATCGATTCGTTTAATAATAAGTATACTATTATCAACTCCCTGAAAGACAAATTCAACACGGCGATTATATTTTCTTCCTTCAGGATTATCCGATCCATCAGCCTTTGTATTTATAGCTATGAAATCGGTTTCGCCTTTACCCAATGTATTTAGCTGATCGGGCTTAGCTCCTTTTTCAACAAGATAGTTATAAACCGCTTTTGCCCGGCGTTCCGCCAAGAGGAGATTATAACTTGTCGGTCCTAAAGGATCGGTATACCCAATAAACTCAATCCGAATGGTGGAGTAAGAATTGCAAAGTTTAAGAATTATATCGAGTTCCTTTTTGCTCTCTTCAGTAAGTGTCGATTTGTCGAAACCAAAAAACACTGGCTGAATTTTAATGGTTTTTACTTCTGTAATAGCCGGTTCAGCTTCAGTTTTAACAATTTCTGTTTTAGCGGAATCGTATTTAGCTGCTAATGTTCCAACCTCTATTTTTTCTTTTTCAACAGTAGTATCTATAGGTCCTTCGATTTTTTCAGGTTGAAGTTTGGCTAGTGTTTCGTCGATGATTACCTCAGGATATCTGACTTCGTATATATCCATCCCACCATATCCTGCTTCATCAATACGAGCATACAAGGCATTTTGATTGTTGTTATACGGATAGTAAAAAAGATCATCATCGGTGGTACTAATGGGAAATCCTATATTTTCAGGAACCGACCAGGAATTATCATTATCTAAATCGGAAACGAAAATATCGTACCCTCCCATATTTATAAAACCCTGAGAGCTAAAAAACAGTTGTTTTCCATTTTCGGTTATAAAAGGGGTATCCTCATTCAGCTCGGTGTTAAGATTAGTAAGGTTTTTTGCAGTCCCAAAATTCCCTTCAGAGGTTAATTCCGAAACATATAAATCCATTTCGCCTACACCACCCTTGCGGTTACTGGCAAAATAAAGCAGCTTGCCATCTTTTGATAAACTGGCATGCGATTCCCAGTATTTTGTATTTATATTCGAACCCAGTGGCTCCGACACAGTCCATCGATTATCAACATAACGGCTAACATAAATATCGCTATTAAATTCATCTTCACGAGTAAGTAATAGTGTTTTTCCATCGTACGATATACCGCATACGAATTGATCACCATCCGACATAATCTGGGGGGTAATGTTTTCAGGTTCTGTCCATTTATCATCGACTTTCACTGAATAATAAACGGCATCGTAAAAAGGAAGTCTGTGCATATATACCAGTGTGTTACCATCACCTGATAATACTGCCTTGTAATCATCGTTATTCGAATTAATGGTTTCTCCCAAATTAATAAACTCAAGTTCCAGAGGATTACTCATAAACTCTCTGGCAATATTGCAGGCTTCAATTTGTTTATCGGCATATTTATGCAAGTTGACTTCATTTTCAGGTAATAGTTCCTTGTACTTTTTATAGGAGGTAATAGCTTCGGTGAGTTGATTATTTATTCTGTAAGCATTACCCAGATAAAGGTATACGTCAATGGGGGCATTCTTTTCTTTTAAGCTACTTTCTCTATACTTCGTTGAAACTGATTGCTTTGCTTTCTCGAAAAACTCAATCGATTTATCTTTCTGACCCGGAATATTAAGATAACATATACCTATACGGTAATTGATGTTTGCATTGTCCTGATAACCTCTTCTGTAAACCTGGAGATAATCCATCAGAGCATCAAGATAGAATTCCTGAGTAAGGAAAAACTCTGCATCAATAAAGTATTCACGAAGAGCAATTTCACTCTCATTTCTCTGTGCTGCAATACTGAAACATATTGCTACAATCAGGGAAAAGGTAACAGTTAACTTTTTCATCAGGAAAGCTTTTTTATCAAATTTACATTAATAAGCTCAATTCTACAGGCAAGACTTTCAACAACAATGAAATTATTTCCCTTTACAATATCCTTAATAACCCTTTAGTCTATACCCATAGGTCAATAAGTTTAAATTACTAAAAAAAAAAGTGTGATACAATCTGGTTGATAAGTAATATAATTACCTTTCTATCATGTATTGCTCAGGTATTTCCTTCTTCCTCAGAAATACAATACCTTCAATCTCATTCACAGGAATAAGCACAACCCTCCGATTGAATTTTCTACCTTCGGGATTATCAGTTCCGTCGACATTTGAGTTTATAGCCACCGGTTTTTCTTCACCCCTGCCAACAATTTCTATACGCTCAGATGAGATTTTATGGGATATCAGATATTCTGAAACTGATTTAGCTCTTCGCAGCGATAAATTAAGATTATAAACTGCCGAACCAATTGCATCTGTGTGTCCTTCAATTATCAGGTTCAAAGAAGGATATTCTTGCATGAAATGAGTTATCGTATTCAAAAAGCCTTTATATTCGGCAGAAAGTGTATAATTATCGAAGGAATAAAGAATATCCTGTAACCATATTGTATCAATTTCGACCTCAACTGCAGCAACAAGTTCTTCATCATTATCTGCTAGAGAAGCCAACAAACTTGTTTCAGGACTTTCGTCGTTAAGTGAAATCGCTGACGAGGTTTGTACCTCCTGGTTATTGATAACTATAAATTCAAAATCACCTGCGGGAAGAAGCGCTTCGTAATTTCCATCGGGTTCTACCTCAACATATTGTATGGTGTCGGAGGTTGATTTATTTAGTATGGCTACCGAATAATTTTCATAATTTGTAGTATCCACATTATCCGATTTGCCATGCACTTCGAACCGAGGCGAATTGGCAAAAACCATACTGTTATACTGGTAAATATCATAGGCTGTTGCCGGCTGCTCAAGGCGTGACATTAATCCCGATACATGTTCTTCAAGCGGATAATAAAACAGATCATCGTCGGTAGTGCAAATAGGTGCTCCCATATTAATAGGCCGATACCAGTCATCTTCACCTTTACGTAATGCATAAAAAATATCATAACCTCCCATATTTAAATGTCCCTGCGAACTGAAATATAGTATTTCGTTCTCGGTGTTAATTATGGGTGTTTCTTCGTTATAAGGTGTATTTATAACTGGTCCCAGATTGTATGCTTTTCCCCAGTCATTGGTTGAATCCAATTCGGCCTTATAAATATCCATTCCTCCGTAACCCCCTTCACGATTACTGGTAAAATACAGTGTTTTGCCATTGTATGATATACTGGCATGGGTTTCGTGGTAAACTGTATTTATATTGTCGTTTAGTGGTTTGAGTTTTGTCCAGCCTTCATCGGTGAGATGTGTGACATAAATTTCTCCGGCTTTAGGTGCTTCGTATAAATTAAGAAACAGAGTTTTTCCCTCGGCCGATGCACTTACAATAATATGATCGCCATCGCTTCCTATTTTAGGTGTGATATTTTCGGGTGTTTGCCATTTCCCATCGATCCTCTCCACACGCATCAAAGCATCATAAAATTTCAATTCCTCCATATAGTATAGGAGACTATCGTGGTTAACAAGAACCGGATTATAGTTTGAGAAAACAGTATTTATTTGATCCGGCAATCTTTCACTTCGAGGCTCACCGGGAAATGCGTTAAGTAATCGGGCATTTTCACAGCGTTTGATATGCATATCAATAACACTGACAAATTCAGGATCACTATCCTGCAAAGAATCCTTGAGTATATTAAAAGTATGTATCGATTTGTCGAGTTTATTATTGATACGGTATGCAACTCCCAACAGCAGAATAACTTTCAAAGGAGCATGGGTTTCTTTAAAGTTACCCTTATAAGCCGATGTAACATTTTCGGCAGCATATTCAAGATATGATAATGATTGATCTTTTTTCCCTCGGATATTTAAATAACATTGCCCGATTTTGTAAGCAATATTAGCATTGAATATTTTCTTTTTTTCGAGCAGAAGGTAAAGTGGCAGCGCTTCAACATATTCTTCAGCATTAAGATATTCTTCGGCTTCATCGTAAATATCTTTATTTGAAAGCCATATCTGAGCCTTAACCTGTATAACTGTAATTAACAATACAAAAAACGTAATTGATAGGGTACGGGGAAATTTCATCTTGTTTAATTTTAGATAACTTATATCATGATGAAAAATTAGCCACCTGTGTTGTCGTAATTATAAATTGCTTCAATTAAATACGAATGATTTATGTTTACGCTGGCTCTCATTTTTGACTCCTTTTTCTCAGAGTGATAAGTAAAATTAAAATTAATAATACAATATTAACCAGAATAAAAGTTGTTACAAATTTTCTCGATCGCCAGAATTTTTCTTTCACCTGATCTATTTCCCGAATGCTGCGATCACGTAAGCCTCGCTCAAGAATCATTCGAATCAATAAATTATTGACATCGGATTCAGTAAAATCGTAAGTGTGTGTAGCTGCCAGCAGGTATTGTATTAGCTCAAGCGGATTTGAGAAATAGCTCACGGTTGTGTCGTTAAGGGCTCTGTTTATGGCGATATAACCATACGACTCCAGTTTATCCGCAAATTCTTTCACATTATCGATACCTATTAAATCGATGAATAAACTATAAACACTTTCAGGAGAGTAATTTTTGTATTTTGACTGATTTAGCAAATAGCCAAAAAGATCCTCGAATTTCTCGATCCTCGCTTCATCTCTGTCCATAAGCATCAACTGCGATTTAAGTGTACCCTCACCATAAGCTGCCAGTACTTCGATAAATTTACCGATAAAGTATTGCTTGTTATTTCTACTAAATTCGAGCGCTTTAATAAGTTCCTCTGCTGAATAGTATTTACCTACCTGATCAAAAAGATGTTCGGCCAGATCAACCGATGTATATATTCCTTCCTCTTCCAGTTTTAATTTAATCAGGTAATCGTGCAATCCTTCTTCGGAATTGAGTATTAAATTTTGAAAGAAAAAATGCAGATCGTCGGTAGTTGATAATAACATCAGCGCATCCAGGGCTGATTTATTATTAGTTTGAGTTGAGAGCAACTTCCAGGCTTCCTCAATACTTTGAATGGTTCTTTCCGATGCAAGCCTTTCATCACGTATTGAAGAAAAATCAAGTAAATCGGAATAGAACTCCGATGGATTAGTACTACCTGATATATGCATTTTCAATAAGGCTTCTCTCATCTCTTCCTCCGTTAGGTATTCTGTATTCAGGAGCGAATTCAAGTAAGCAAGTGGAATATTTACCTTTTCGGCAAGTTTGCTTCTGTTGGTATCAGGTTCTGAAAAAGTCGATTCAAATTCCTGACTGAATTTTTTCTCATCCTGCTGAGTGAAAAAAACAGAAAACAATTCATTAATTTCCTCGCGGGTAAATCCATTTTCGTCGGCTGATTGAATGAGATGATCGTACAATTCGAAATAATTTACATATTCGCTTAAATCTATTTCGCCTAGATATTTACTTAATTCATCATGGGCTATTAAGGTTAGTAATTGCGGATCTGTTGGTTTTGCCTGACTGTCTATTCTGGCTATCGGACTTGTTATAGCAGGTTTTGATAGATAATATTCCACAATAACTTCGGTTGTCGTAACCATACCTTCTTTATCGGAAGCTGTAAATTTTAACAGGTTTTCACCTGGTTGTGGTTTATAAAAATAAGTAAATCGTTTTTTAACGTCGGAAATATTTTCAGTAAGAATAACATCATTATCAATACTTATAATAACCTCAAGATTGGAACCTTTGGGAAGAATAAGTTCGATAGGCACCGAAGCTGAATCAGTTACCATATAGTAATCCTTTTTTGCAACGATGGGTGTAATTACCGGTGTTATAACCGGTTGAATTGGTTCCGTTACCATTTCAGTAAGCTTTAATGGAATATCGGACAATGCTACCACTGACTCTGGCTGCAAAATCCCAAGATTTATCGTCTTCCGGTAAGTTTCAGTTTCAGGTCCTTCAATGACTAAAAGATACTCTCCCTGTGTAGCCTGTATTGAAAAATTACCTGCATCATCAACTATCTCCTGTTTTACAATCTGATTCGATTTTGGATTAATAAGCTTAACCGATAACTTCTTAAATTTTTTACCAGTGGCATTTTCGATATTAATATTCCCTGATACCGTGAATGTACGCGGGATTTTTTCATTATAAACCTCTATTTCATAGATATCGTTTAAACCTGCAGAACTTTCGGGAACATATAATGAGTAAAGTCCAAAATTATCGACCCCTAAGGGATAATAAAAAATATTATCGTCGGATGTATTTACGGGGTAACCCATATTCATGGGTTTGCTCCACGTTCCGTCGCTTCGAAGATTACTGATAAAGACATCATAACCGCCAATAGTATTATGGCCTTGGGAACTAAAAAAAAGTGTATAACCTTCGTTACTAATAAAGGGAGTTTCTTCATTTGATGGAGAATTAACAACAGGGCCTAAATTAACAGCAACACCCCATTCACCACTGGTACTGCGCTTCGATTTGTAAATATCGAGTCCTCCATAACCACCATCGCGGTTCGATGTAAAAATAAGATACTGACCATCAGGAGTGGGTGAGGCATGTGATTCCCAGAATTTTGTATTAATGTTATCATTTAATTTTTCCAGTCGGCTCCATTTATTACTTATTCTTTTACTTGAGTAGATATTGCCATCATAGTCATCGCTACGATAAACAAATATTTCGTCGCCAAAATAGGAGATACCTGAAGTATATGAGTTTCCATCCAAACTGAAGTCTTCTGTTAGATTCACAGGTTCCGACCAGCTCCCATCCTCATTTTTAACCGAAAAAAATACTCCATCGTAAAATTGCATCCGGCGCGTAAAAGCAAGTATTTTCCCATCGCCTGAAAGAACGGGATTAATATCTTCAAAACGTGAATTTATTGTAGTACCTAAACTTTTAGAAGAAAAATAAACCGGATTATTGTAAGCTTTCTTTGCAAGTTGACAGGCTTCAATATCCTCATTCACAACATCAAGATCAAATTGATTGGGATCTGCAGTATTTAAAAAACGTTTATAACATTCAATGGCTTCATTGAATTTGTTATTCACGTGATATGCTTTACCCAGATGATACAGTGCTTCGGGAGGTGCAAGTCGTTCCCTGAAAGTGTTTAACTTAAAATTTTGGTTGATATTCGCTGCAGCTTTTTCAAGATAGGGTATTGACTTTTCTTTCTGATACACATCATTTAAATAGCAAACACCAATTTTATAAGTTACATTATAATTTCCAGGATCGATTCTCAGAATCTTCTGGTAAAGCGGCAGTGCATCCTTATACTCTTCAAATAGAAAGTACGATTCAGCTTCAACAAACCATTCTTTCGGATCGGTTTTCTCCTGTGCGCAAATTTTATCTGATTGATATAACAGAGATAGAAGGATTAAAAGAAAAATAATTCGTGTATTTACCATGCAACGAAAAGGTTGGTTTGTAACAAATTTAAAAAAAAGTTAGTATGGTTTAAGCTTTATTTTTTATCTGTAAACCAACAATTTCTTTTTAATAGCAGGCATGAATACTAAATAATGGGAATTTCCTTTTCGAGATACTCACCTATTTTTCGCACAAAAGAGCCTCCGAGAGCACCATCGATTACTCTATGATCGTATGTTAACGAAAGTATCAAAATATCGCGTATTCCTATCGAAAGCTCATTGCCAATGTTTACCACCGCCGGTTTTTTCTTTATCGCTCCCACTGCCAGAATAGCCACTTCGGGCTGGTTTATAATGGGAGTTCCCGAAATATTATCGTACTGCCCCATATTTGTAATGGTAAACGTTCCGCCTTTAATTTCAGCAGGTAATAACTGCCCTTTTCGAGCGCGGCTTGCAAGATCGGCAAGTTGAAGAGCAATACTAACAAAGTTACTTTTATTGGCATCTTTTATTACCGGTACAATAAGGTTACCATTTGGAAGAGCCGTAGCAATGCCAATATTAAAGTAATGTTTTTTGATAATATTGTTACGAACTACTGAAATATTGATATTGGGGTATTCTTTCAGTGCTTTTAGCGATGCTTCAACAATGACAGGTGTATAAGTAAGTTTTATTCCGTATTTCTTTAAAAATTGTTCTTTATTTTTCTCTCTCCATTGCACAAGCTGTGTTACGTCAACCTCAGCCATCGAAGTGACATGGGGTGAAGTATGTTTGGATCGAATCATATGCTCGGCAATAAGTCTGCGGGTCCGGTCCATTTCGATAATTTCCTCACCTTCGCCAAGTTTATAATCAGATGTATCGGAAGATGATTGCAACAGCGTTACGGTTCCAGAATCATCTATAAGGTTATCGTTCGGTATTTTTTGGTATCGCCTCCCGGAATTAATGTAGTTGTTCAAATCGTCCTTTGTAATACGACCTCCCGATCCGGTACCTTGAATCATTTTTAATTCAGCAACTGGTATTCCCCGGCTCCGGGCCAGAAACCTGACTAATGGAGTAAGGTATATTTCGTTATTTACCTTCTTTTCAGTATTACTATATTGTGTTTTTTCTTCTTTATTAATGGATTCAATAACTATCTGATTATCCTGCTTATTTTCTGATATACCTACAGTTTCTGGTTGCAATGATTTAACCTCATTTTCATTGGTTTCGGAATCATCAATCTGCGCATTGGTTTGGATTATAGCCAGTACTTCACCAATTTTTGGAATTTCTCCTTCATGATAGATTATTCGGATTATTTTACCGGAAACAGGTGAGGGAACTTCCGAATCGACCTTATCGGTTGCAACTTCCACTATGGATTCATCTCGATTGATATAATCACCTTCCTGAACAAACCAGCGTGTGATGGTTGCTTCAATAATTCCTTCGCCCATTGCCGGAAGTATAAAATCAAAACTATTCATAGATGTTATTTCCCGAGATACTTAAAATCGCGAATAATAATCGATATATCATTAGTTATTTTATAATCTTTTGCATATAACAAGTTTAATCGCTTAATAGTTTCACTACCAACCGATTTCTCTTTCGAGGCAGGAACAGGAGTTAAAACACCCGGTGGCATATCGGTGAGATATTCTGAGTTGGAATTATTTACATAAGCCAGTCCAACCCAGGTTTTTATTTTAATTATTACATGGATAATATTACGTAAATAGCCCAGCGGGCGGTTTAAAAAGAATACAGAAACCGGAGAAATAAGAAGTAACAGAAATGAAATACTTAGGTCAAAAATTCTTTTTTTACGCTTTACAAAACTATGGCTTAATGAATTGATATTGACAATATAAAATTCACCGGCTGTATTTATTGAATTACTACCAATAACGGATAGACTTTCGGGTGGAGCAATTTTAAATTCAACTGCTGCATCGCCCATGCGAAGCATAATTTGAATTATCTCCTGTGAAGGAATATCTTTAGCACAAAATACTATTTCATCAACCCGGTTTACTGGTACAATTTCATCGAGTTGTGAAATATCTCCGATATATTCATCACCTTTCCATTTGTTATCCCAGTTCACCAAACCTACTAGAACAGGAGAAATATTTACCTGTTTTAAAATCGACATTACTCTTTTACTTTCATCTTGTGAACCTGCTACTATAATACGCTTTTTCCGTTTTCTGAATAATATTTGTACGGTTCCAAAAATAGTACCCAATGTAGTACGGCTGATAAAAAATGATAAGGCGGCCCAAATGGAGCCAAAGATTAGTAATGCCCTTGAATATCGCATACTTTCAGGC
>CAYMQP010000099.1:0-12215 GCA_964392505.1 uncultured Bacteroidales bacterium | reverse complement strand
ATCAGCACTCACCGACGAAGAAAATGTGGAAAAGATTTTAAAAATGGGAGCTATTGATTTTGTCAAGAAGCCCATCGATCTTCAATATTTGGTTGAAAGAGTTGAATCAGTACTTCAGAAAGCCTGATTTCTCACATCTAAATCTTATATCTCCACACAATATTACCATATATCTTTCAATTCTCTCATTTTATAAAAAAGTTTCAACTTTTAATCACAACCGTCGTTCTAAGTATTAAAAATACGGAATGAGAAGAAGGATTCTTGTGGTAGAGGATAACAGGTTAGAACGTAAAATGGTAGTGCATGTACTCAATCGTTTTTTAACTAATAGTCTTGAAGTCGATGAAGCTATAGATGGCAGAGCAGCAATTCAAATGCTTCGTAATTTATCATACGACCTGGTTATAACTGATTTGATAATGCCAAATAAAATCGAAGGCATTCAATTGATTCGTACAATTAAAACAACATATCCATCTACTTACATTATTGCTATATCAGGCAGCAAGCCTTATTACTTATATCTTGCTAAGAAGTTAGGCGTTGAAGCTGTGTTCACAAAGCCCCTCAACCTGGAAAAATTCATAGAAACTATACGTTATCTACTTAATTATTCTCAAAAGGGGAAATTATCGGAGGTGCACTAATAATTATTATATATTATATGAGGAATATCATCCTGGGTAGGTAAGTAATATCAGTTAATTTTTTTTTCTGATTCCAGTTCAAAATTTAATTTTAATCAAGAATCACAATTTTAAGGTAAAATATCATCGATAAAATCAAAATACGCTTAATACATGATAGGTGTCATCCAACAGCGCAATAAAACATTATTGTAAATACCAGTTATGAACCAAAAAACCCTATAATGAAAAAGAAAATACTATTTATTGACAATTCGGAAACAATTCGTAAAAAAATTAATTTAACCCTTAGCAATGAAGGGTATGAAGTTTTACTCAGCGAAAATGGTAAAAATGCAATACATCAGCTTAACGGTCAAAATATACATTTAATTATTACTGAGCTTTATATGCCTGAAATGAACGGTATTGAGTTTATTAAAGAAATTAGGCAAATGCCTCAGTATCAACAAACTCCTGTGTTATTTCTTACTACCGAATTGCAATCAAAGAAAAAACTGGAAGCAAAAGAAGCCGGTGCTACTGGTTGGATTGTAAAACCATTTGTACCTTCAAAATTACTTTCTGCTATTTCTAGAGTAATACAGTAATAAGAGAAAACTATTTCTAGTTTAAATATTTTATCCATGTCGCATTTACAGAATAAAAACTGTAAATCCAAATTTGTATTTTCAATACTTATTTCACTTACAATATCTGATTGGTTTAAGACATTACTTGTACAGCTTATCAATTGGGCTGAAGGAGGATTCTGATGTTTGAAACATTTCAGTATTTAATTCAGCGATTTTCTGAATAATTGATTATATTTAATTAATCTTGGGTTGTTGCATCAACATTTATTTTTAGAATGAAAGTATTTACTATCAGGGAAAACTCAATACAAGCTGCCATTTATTCATTTTTATTTACCCTTATCCTTTTTTTTATTATCCTTTTTTCAC
The DNA here is from genome assembly GCA_964392505.1 of uncultured Bacteroidales bacterium. GTDB lineage: Bacteria > Bacteroidota > Bacteroidia > Bacteroidales > UBA10428 > UBA10428. The sequence continues at coordinate 10,621 of CAYMQP010000099.1, read as the reverse complement.
TTTATATCACCGATATTTCCAATGTATTATCATTTTCTTCAATTTACCATACCTTCATCACAAAACCTTTTCTATGGATAGTTGCCTCGTTAATTATCATAGTGCCATTAACAATTTTTTTTATTTTTCAGAAATATGAGATTATTCTGGCACAAAAAGAACAAATTATCGACAGGGAAAACGCAAAAACACTAACTATCAATAATTTCATCTCCAAACTTATTCAGGAAGATTTTACTGTTGAGTATTCGACCGTGGATAAGAATGATAAAATTGGCAAATCTCTGACCGAGCTAAGAGATACGCTCAAACAAAATAAAAATACAGCCGATAAGCGAAGAAATGAAGATGAAATCAGGAATTGGACAGCCGAGGGATTAGCTAAGTTTGGTGAAATTCTTCGACGTGATAATGATAATTTAAATAAACTGGCATATAACGTAATAAATAATCTCACCGATTATATAGATGCCATACAAGGTGGTTTTTATCTTATTGAAGGTGAAGAAGAAAACCGAATTTTCAATTTAACAGCTTTCTATGCCTATGGCAGAAAAAAGTATGCCGACCAGAGGATTAAGTGGGGAAAAGGTATTATTGGTACAAGTGCTATTGAACGAAAGGTAATATATTTGACCGATATCCCTGATTCATATATCAACGTGACTTCTGGGCTTGGTCAGGCTAATCCACGTTCATTAGTGGTATCGCCCTTAATTGCAAATGAAGAATTATTCGGAGTCATTGAAATCGCATCGCTAAAACCTCTAGAAAAACATCATATCGATTTTGTTGAAAAAGTATCGGAAAGTACAGCTTCCATTCTCTCAACTGTTAAAATGAATATGCAAACCGCTCGTTTGCTGGAAGATTCAAAAGACCAGGCGCAGGCACTTTCATCCCAGGAAGAAGAAATGCGGCAAAATATGGAGGAATTGCAATCTACTCAGGAAGAGGCGGCAAGACAGGCTGAAAAATTTATGCGCCTGGAAACTACAGTGAATCATACTATGTTACGAGCTGAATACAGCATCGATGGTAATTTGATATATGCTAATACAAAATTTCTTCATAAGCTTGAATACTCTTCAAACTCTGAAGTTGAAGGTAAACATATTATGATGTTCATCTCAAAAAAAGACGAAGAATGGTTCAAGCGCATCTGGGCTGGTCTTTCATCAGGGGGAAGGCATTTCGAGGGTTATATGAAACATATCACTAAAAATGAGAAAGATTTATGGACAATGGCAACCTATACCTGCATAAGAGATGATGAAGGTATGGTCGAAAAAATCCTGTTTCTCGGATTAGATACAACTGAACAGAAAAAGCTTAGTCTTCATCTCGAAGGCTTGGTTGATGCAGTAAACCGTTCAGGAATAAAAATAATTTTTGATATTAATGGTAACATTAAAGAATATAATGAGTCGTTCCAGTATGTATTTAAATATTCAGATAAAGAAATACTGAAACTCTCAGTATTTGATCTTATAGATACACTGGAATTAGAATTATTCAATAAGAAATGGGAGAATATTGTAAGGGGTATGAATTTCCAGGGACAATTCAAGGTAAAAACAAAAACAGATGAAGAAAAGTGGATAAGGGGTGCTTTTAGTGCCATATATAATATGTATGGCGAAGTTGATAGTGTTGTTTATATTGGGAACGATACTACCAATGAAAAGTTCATGGAAATAGAATCGAAAAAACAAAACGAAACACTAAAGCGGCAGGAAAAACTATTACGTGAATCCGAAAAAGAACTAAGTCACAAGCTTAAAGAAACTAGAAACGAAATGAAAGAGCAATTTGAAGAGATTGAACGTATAAAAGTTAGAAATGAAAGAACCCTTGAAGGAGCTCTGGATGCTATAATTACGACCTCACAAACTAATAAAATTATATTTTACAATAATGCAGCGGTCAATCTTTTTGGATACAACAAAGAAGAAATCCTCGATCAGCATATAAGTATGCTTTTTAATCCAAAAACCACTGAAAAGGATGAATTTCTTAGAAAATACGTCGGCCCCGATGATGATAAAATTATTGGCGAACGAAAAGAAATCAGGATAAAGAAAAAGACAGGTGAAGAAATTCCCGTTTTTATCTATTTATCTAAAGTCCATGTCGAAAAAGAAATTACCTATACAGCCTTTATTCAAAATATCGAGGTTGAGCTATTCTGATTTAGGTGTTTCATTGCTTTTATTTCCTATAGCAAATATTATAGAATTAATGTATGTCTGATGCAAATTCAAATAATACAGAACTTAATCATCTACGAAATCTGATAAATAATTTGAATAGTAAGCTGGAGGAACAAATTAAACAGAAAGAAAATGACTTTTTTGTTATCGACCAGTTAGGCGGTCTTATTTCAATGGGTTATTTCCAATACAACCTTACCAACAAAAGCTTTTACCTAAACGATTCGTTGAGGGAGCTATTTAGTAACTATATTACCGACACTCAAATAAATCCGGAAGTTATTAAAGAATCTGTTCATCCGGACGATAAACTATTTATCGATGAATTGTTTTTTATTCCTAAAACTCCGACGAAAAAGGTAAATGGACAATTCAGATTAGTTCAGCGCACAAAGGACTATAAAGAAATTAAGCTGTTTCAGATTAATGGCGTATATTATAAAAATGACCGGAATGAAGATATTCTAACATGTGTGCTTCGCGATATTACAAAGGAAAATAAGCAAATAAAAGAACTGCAGCGCAACCTGGAAAAGGCTTCAGAAGCCGATAAAATTAAAACTATATTTTTATTGAATATCTCGCATAATATTCGTACACCTATGAATTCAATACTGGGATTTGCCGAATTACTCAGTATGACAGATCCTGGTCCTGATAGAAGAAAAGAATTCATACAGGTAATTAAAAGACAAAGTAAAAATTTGCTACAGCTTATAGACGATGTTGCGGAAATAGCAAAATATGAAAGTGGCGCGTTAACTATCACAAAAACCCCAGTTAATTTAAATTTATTAATAAACGAAATAGTAAAGGATATAGAAAATCTTCGATCGGCAAGCCGTAAAGAACATGTAAAAATAAAACTGTCGCTTCCTGTTAAAGAGGGATTGGAAATTTTTACCGATGCCGGGAGATTGCACCAGGTTTTCATTAATCTTATAAATCATTCTTTGAAATATACGCTCGATGGTTATATCGAGCTAGGCTATGAAAAACCTTCCGAAAACCGGATCGACTTTTTCGTTAAAGATACCAGTCAGGGTCTCGAAAAGGAAGATTTAAAAAATATATTCGATCGTTTTGGTCAATTGATACGCGATGAAAACGGCCGATATAATGATGAATCAGGCTTAAGCTTGATTATAGCTAAATCGGTTGTAAAACTGCTAGGGGGTAAAATCAGCTATGAAACAAATTCCGACACCGGCTATATTTTTGTTTTCAGTCTACCTTACGAAGTACCACCGAAACCAATTAATCACGAAATTGAGGAAGAAGTTATTGCCGACCAATACAAATGGAAAGATAAAGTTGTATTGATAGTCGAAGATGAAGAAGTTAATGGATTGTTCCTCGAAGCGGTTTTTCAGGAAACAGGTGCACAAACACTTTATGCAAAAAACGGACAACAAGCAATTGAACTTTGCCAATCGATCAATAAAATCGACCTGATTCTTATGGATATTAAAATGCCTGTTATGAATGGAATAAAGGCAACACAGGAAATTAGAAAGTTCAATAAAAATATACCTATTATAGCTCAAACTGCCCTCGCCTCAGAAGAAGACAGGCAAAATTGTTTGCTTTCAGGTTGTAACGATACTATTGTTAAACCCATCGAGGTTGGCGAATTATTGCAGCTGGCGAACCACTATTTTATAAGCTAGTGTAATTAACTCCATAGAAACTTATGCTCCTTTGCTCCTCTTTAGGTTTTTATTAATATCAGAGTTATAACGTTTCGATACAATTTTTACATTTGCATTATCATGTTATTAGAGACATTAATAATTTTCGATGTATGCCAGATATTCGCAAAATTCATAAAAACATCACAGTTATTGGAAGAGTTCAGGGAGTAGGATTCAGGTATACTTGCCGAAATATGGCCAATTCACTTGGCATAAAAGGTTACGTAAAAAACCTTTACGATGGAAATGTATATATCGAAGCTGAAGGAACCGAGTTACAGTTGCGACATTTTATTGAATGGTGTTCTGAGGGACCAAGCTATGCTAATGTAATTGATATCAAAACCAGTGACGATAAGGTCAAAGGTTACAACTATTTTGAAATTACTCATTAACATACCATCATACGTGAGTTTCTGCATTATTTATCGAAAAGTACCTTTAGCCTGTACTTTGGAAACAACCGAGCGTAAACCCTCGTAAAGCAACCATATTGTGGGTATCAGAATCAGAAACGAAAGTGTTGTAAGAATAATGTCACTTTTTTCAATGAAACCTAAAAGGTTTTCAATCATCGACCAGAGGGTCATTACAAGTACAAACAACATAGGAATGGCAGCCAGCAGATACTTGTTTCTTTTCTTGTATAGATATACACTCACTACAGCTAACCCAAGTGCAGCTAACAACTGATTTAATGATCCGAACAGCGGCCATAATATCATAGCACCCTGACCTCCGGGTTTTAGAAAAGTCATGATTGCAGCTAGTAAAACTACAGCGAACGTAGCTACATACCGATTGTTGAAAGGTTTGATTATTTTTTCAGTCTTTTTGGAGCGCCATAATTCCTGTAAAGAAAGTCGCTGCATTCTAGTTGCCGAATCGAGCGTAGTATTAGCAAAGCTAACAATAAATACGGCAATCATGGTTGCCCCGATATGCTGTGGGATTCCAATATATTCAAATAAATTAGCTCCTCCCCTTATAAACGACTCAAGCTTGGCTCCGATACCACTGTTAGCAGCCGACCAGGAGGAATAGTAATGATAAAAAGCATCGCTACCGGTATATACAATACCTTTCTGTTCAAATCCTAATCCAAGTCCGGCAGCTACTGAAACTAATACTAATACTGCCAAGAATCCTTCAGTGAGCATACCTCCATAACCAATAAACAGGGTATCTTTTTCGTTCTTGACCTGCTTCACGGTAGAACCTGAACTGGCAATGGAATGGAAACCGGAAATAGCGCCACACGCAACTATAATAAAAAGTATAGGTATCATTTTGGGTACATCACTTTCAGGAGCAAAAGCTCTTGAATTAATAGCCGGTGCGGTCACCACAGGATGTGCGATAAAAGTTCCTATTACAAGCAATAATAAAGCTACCAGTAACTGATGTGAATTAATATAGTCGCGTGGTTGCAATAATCGGTGTACAGGAAGTGTAGAGGCGAAAAAAACATAAATAAAAAGAATTATACACCAACTTACTGTAATAATATTATTAATGTTCACTCCACTAGCCGCCATATTACTAATAAATGAAATTTTTCTAAGATCGACTGGAAAATATACACCCAGAATAATTGATAAATACATTAATACCAAGGCAATTATGGAATATACCAAATCACTTTTACCCTTTTCAACCTGACGCCCAAGCCACATAGCTATTGGTATCTGAAACCATACTGGAATAACAGCTTCGGGATATAGCATAAATAATGTAGCCACGATAAGAGCAAAAACCGATAGCACAATAAATAGCAAAAGTTGCATAATAAATTGTAGTGCGTACCTGGCACCCGATCCTATAATACCGCCCGTTAAATCGCCAATTGTCTGTCCTTTATTTCGTGCCGAAATAATCAGTGTTGAAAAATCATGTACAGCACCCATAAATATCGAACCCAGAATTATCCAGATTATTGCGGGAAGCCATCCCCAGATTATTCCAATTGCCGGTCCTACAATAGGACCTAAACCGGCTATTGTGGTAAAATGATGTCCGAAAACAATATTCTTCTTTGTCGGAACAAAGTCAACACCATCTTTAAACTCCTCGGATGGCATACGATTACTGGAAGATAGATTAAATATTTTTCGGGCAAGAAATTTTCCATAGGTATGGTAAGCAAGAATATAACCTAAAAATGTAACTAAAATTATTAAAACTGCGTTCATTGCTATTGTGATTTAAATTGAAAATTAATTCATTCTAAATTAATTTGCTGAAATCTCATAAAAAATCACTATTTTAATTAGGATAAATTCCAATAACATGAATCCAACTGAAAGAAAAATATTAGTTCCCTATGACTTTTCAGAACTATCGGAATATGCAGTTAAACATGCCGTACAAATTGCTAAAATAACGGAATCGAACATTATTTTTCTCCACATTGTCTCAAATCTTAAAGACGAATCGAAAGCTTTAAATAAATTACGGAATGCAGCTAAAGAATTTATTGACAAATATGGTGTTACCATCGAATGTAAAATCCGCCCCGGTCGTGTTTCGGATGCTATAAGAACCTTTGCTGAAACTATTGATGCTATACTTGTGGTAATGAAAACCCAGAAACCCCATGGCAAGGAGAAATATTTCGGATCCAGAACCATCCGAGTTATGATAGGCTCAAAAATACCCTTTTATTTAGTACAAGCCCCGCCCAAACGATTGGCATTACGTCGCGTAGTATTTCCAATCGATTTCAGGTATGAGAACAAAGAAAAACTCTCATGGATCAGTTTTCTATCAAAATACTATACTTCAAAAATCTTTTTATTCAAGCCAAAAGTTAACGATTACCATATACGCAACAATCTTGAATTTGCCAAACGGTTTCTTGAAGGCAAGAATATCAATTATGAAATAGTAACCGGAAAACGTAGTTATAGTCAACCGGAAGAAATTATAGAATATGCTAACCAGATAAAGGCCGAACTTATTATTATAATGCTAAGTAAGAATATAACCAAAGCAAAACTAATGTTTGGATTGAAAGAACAGAAATATATTTCGAACGAGTATCATATTCCGGTTATGTGTCTTAATCCGCGTTCAGATCTAAGGAAATACGAAGGTTTTTTCTAAAATTCCTCTAAGAAGTTAAATTGGTTCAATATCGGATTTTATAAGCCATCCCTGTTTACCATCGCTGATTTTTATTTCATACCATTCATTAAGTTCTTCAATAATAAAAACTTTGGTACCCTCGTGAATAATAAATAAATCGGTACTTGTAAGGCTGGGCGATCCCTTTACCGTAACGGTTGGTGTCATTACAATAGCGCCATTACTCTCAATAAGTATCGAGCGGGCTTTCGATGCCATAATAAAAGTGAATACAGCAATAAGTAATAAAATTATTCCGGAATAGAATCCCGTACGGCGCAAAATATGCCTAGTAGAAAGAAAATACAGTAAAAACCCGCTTATACAAATTAGAAACGATATTATACTTATTATAGCCCAGGTATCGGAGCGAAACCATTCTATTGCAGTTCTCAACCATTTTTTTATGATAAACTCCGGAATTTCATCTATCTGATCGACAATATAGATACGGGCTTTAGCCAGATTAAATCTTATATTTTCATCACGCGGATCATGCAATAACGCTCTTTCGTAATTCAGTATTGCTTTCGGATAATTCGTTATTTTATAATAGGCATTTCCCAGATTGTAATATAGTTCGGCCGATTCAAATCCCTGGCTTAAAATGGATTCATACTGTTGAATGGCTTCCGCATAATTTTCTTCAATATAATTGTTGTTAGCCAGAGCAAAAACCGAATCTGCATTAAAATTTGCTCTCAGGGTTAGAAATGTTAGCCACAGTAACAAATTGCCGAGTAGAAAGTAATTTCTCATTGCTATAAATTTTGTTCCAGTTTACTTATTATTTGTGCTGCTTTGTAATAAGTATCAGTCATTTTTTCTTCCGTACCACCCGGAGCATATCGTGCAAGTTGACAAGCATCTAGTGTATTAAAAAAATGGTCAGCTATTTCCGGTGAAATATTTAGTCGTTTGAAATCTTCATTCACCTTATCTTTCGATAATTCTGAAATCGGAATATTAAGTTTATCGGCCATATAGCCCCATAATGCTTGTTCCAACTCTTCATAAAAACCACTCTGATTATTGGCTTTTATTAATGTTTTCGTTTTTCGCAATCGCTTAGTAGCAATTTTTCCTGCTTTTCGGTTTCGTAGTTTAATTAAATTGGCATTACGTATTATTTGCTGGCGACGAATAAGCAAAATAGTAATAACAATCAATAGACTTACGACATAAATACCATAAAACCATTTTGAACCGAATAGGAAATTTCCACGCGTAACAATATTAGTGTTTGTAGCAATAAAGCGTATATCGCTTCCGAGCAGTTCAATTTCCTCCTTTGACAAATTACTGGCTACCATTGTAGTACTATCTCCTTTTCCTTTATTCACATTAATTTCGAAGGATTGTGTACTGATGGTTTTATAATTATGGCTTTCCGGATTGAAGTAAACCAGTGAAAACGGAGGGATTTTAAAATTTCCGCTATGGCGCGGAATGGCTGTATATTCGAATGTAACTTTTCCTGTCTTTCCCTGGGTATTGGCATCGGTCTGGACTTTTTTAACAGGATCGAATACATCGAAAGTTGGTGGAAAATTTGCAGTAACCTTATCGATAAGTTTAATATTTCCCCTGCCGCTAACACTTACACGGAAAGTAACAGCATCGTTGGTCGATACTTCAGTAAGATTGGTCGATCCATTAATTTGAAATTTACCTACAGCACCGCTGAAATTGGCTGGTTGATTAGCAGGAAGGGGCTTAATATTAAATTTCACCTTATTACTTTTCAAATTCAGCCTGACTCTTTCAAAGGGAGAGTTAAAAAATTCATCGAATATGCTCTGAGGTCTGCGCCGGGTTTGTTTCTGAACCTCAACCAATAAATCGAATGGCTGAATGGTAATTTCTCCCGACTTCTGTGGAATTAAAACTACTTTCCGAATTATACCTGTATGATAAATATCGTCACCTACTCTTTCGCGTTCTAGCGAAGTAAGTGGAGGCAATTCAACATTTTGCTGGTAAAAACCAACAAAATCGGGACCTTTGAATTGCTGATCGATTCCGGAAATATTTACTTTAGTGTATAGTTTTACCCATGCTGTGATTTGTTCCCCAACGTATGCCGATTTCTTATCATACTCAAGACGAACAAAAATATCTTCTCCTCCGTTTCCAGCAGAACCACTCTTCTCACCTTGGCTAGCAGATTGTGAAGATTGATTTCCTGAAGCAACTACCTCAATTTTTATTAAATTCGATTGAACCTGTTTCCTTTTATAAGTGGCTATAGCTGGTTCAAGCGTATAATTGCCACTAGTTGTAGGTGCCTGTAAATAGTAGGTATAAGTGTAAGTTGATGTACGGGTTGTACGTCCGTTTACAACACTTATCGATGTACTGGAGCCTGTGCTAGGCCCGCCTAAATACCTGAAATCACCAAAATCGGGAGGATTAAAATCGTTAACATTCTGATCAATGTTATATATAAGTTGAAACTGCTCTCCAGCCCTAACAACTTTAGGAGCCTGTGCTTTAAAGGATACATCTTGCGCAAATGCATGGATAAAGGAGCTAAATATGCCAATACTTAGTATACAGAAATATCGGAAAACATTTAGTTTCATAGACGATCGAATATAACATTTACCATTCCTTCTCAACTCGTTTTTTTCTTATATTCATTTTTTGTTCCTGCAACTTTTTCATAGTTACCTTCTCATCCTGCTCAAGGGCTTCGAGAAGTCTTTCAGCATCTTCCTGCGAAATTTGCTGTGCTTGTTGTGTGTTTTGTTGTTGCTGCTCTTGTTCTTGCTGCTGATTTTGCTGATTTTGTTGATTTTGTTGATTTTGTTGATTTTGTTGATTCTCCTGCTCTTCCTGATCCTGGTTTTGTTGATTTTTTTGTTGCTGTTGTTGTTGATTCATGAATTGTTGCGCCAGAAATAAGTTATGTTTGGCATCAACATCGTTGGGATTCAACCGGAGACTCTGCTTATAAGCCTCGATACTTTCTTTAAGTCGATGAGTTTGGAAGTATGTATTACCTAAATTGTAATAATATCTTGCCAGATCTTTCTTTTCAGCTTTTGTATTCGTCATCAACTCGTATTTTGTTATGGCGGGCTGATACTGCTCTTGCTTATACAATGCATTTCCTAAATTATAATTTGCTCTTGCCGATTCAGGATTCTTTTCCAAAGCTTTTCTGTAATGCAATTCTGCTTCTCTGTAATTCTCATCCTTATATTCATTATTACCCTTTCGTATCTCTCTTACAGCTTGTTGAGCATGTAACATTGATGGTAAAACGAATATAATCAGAATTAACTTTTTCATCTTCTATGCGATTTATTACCAAATAATGAAAATTTCGTAAAATATTTACTTTTTCTTTCCAGGATAAATACATCAATAACAAGCAAAATTAAAGCGATTAGGATAAAATACTGGAACTGATCGTCGTATTCGGAATAAACCCGGGTTTCAATTTCCGATTTATTTAGCCGGTTAAGTTCGTTATATAATTGATTTAATCCCACATTTCCTGTTGAAGCCGCATAGAATTCTCCATTACCTGCAGCGGCAATTTTATTAAGCATAGTCGGATCCATCCGTGATATCACAACC
>CAYMQP010000098.1:0-12348 GCA_964392505.1 uncultured Bacteroidales bacterium | reverse complement strand
CCTTAAATCCATCGACTTTTTTTGCTAGGCCTGTTGCGTGTTTCTTATTGTTGGCTGTTTTTTTTACGGGAGTTACCTTAAAATTATCGGCTATAAGCCAGCTGGCAATTCCTAGTTTTTTATTAAGGTCAGTTACTAGTTCTTCCAAATTGGCAATCCTGTTATTGATAACTTTACTTATTTCTCTCTCAACCAATAACGAATCAATTACTCCCAGATACTGTTCTTTAATTGAATCGACCTGATGAACCAGTAATTTATTCCTTTTCTCTAAATTACGCTTACCAGCAATCAGACCCGCAATTTGTTTTTCTTTTGCTTCTATTTTAAGGTTAGCGTCTTTTATAACCTTGTCAATTGAAAGGGATATACCCTGATACTTGTTTAGTTCTTCTTTAAAACCGTCAATCTGTTGATTGAGTTTTACATTCTCTTTTTTAAGCTTTTTATTACCACTTTGGTTTACAGCAAGAATAAGATTGATTGCCAAGGATATTGTCAGAATAATTGTTAATACCGTAATAAAAGAGCTGTCTTTTTTTTTCTCAAAAGTCATAAGTATAGTGTATTATATTAATAAATATGGTAAATTAAATCATTTGCGATATTTAATTACTGTAAAATTAATTATTATCAAGTTGAGCACTGCTGGGATGAAACACTGAATAAAACAATTGTTACAGGAAACAGATTATGTGAAATATCCGTTATAATCTTTCATGGAAGACTAATCAGCCACGATCCATCGTCGAACCATTTATTCTCCAGTGCATCCAGTGTACCGATAATCTTCAGGGCATTTAAGTAATTCTCAATTAGGTTATGTAACTGGAATGCGTCCGGAGGCAGTGCTATACCTATTGGTTCAATTGTTAAGGGTTCGTCTGCAACCGTTAATCTGGCTTCGGGGTATCGGAACGCATTGATAATACATGTCGGATAATCTGCAATCATCATATCTACACGGTTATCAATTACCAGTTTCACAGCAGTTTCATAATCAGGAGAGGTAATCAAATTTACATTTGGTGCATTCTTCTCCACAAATCGTTAACTTGTCGAACCTTTTAAAACAGCAATTTTTACAGTAGGTTGGTTTATTTCGCCAAGTTCATCCAACATCGGTAACCGGCTTGTTTTAACCAGAATCGATGTGCCTGATATGATATAGGGTCCAATAAAAGCACATTTCAAGTTACGTTCCGGCGTAATGGTCATTCCCGACATGACAATATCGACCTCATTATTTTCCAGTGCCGGTAAAAGTTCCGAAAAAGGTTTCTCAACAAAGGTCAACCTGACATTCATGGCATTTGCCAATAGTGTGGCCAACTCAATTTCATAACCTATAAGATCTCCATCTTTTGTTTTAACACTGAAAGGGGGTTGATTTCCGGTTGTCCCTACCCGCAATTCACCTCTTTTTAATACTCTACTGAGAACCTTGCCCTCCTGGGGGTAAAGCATGCAGGGAATCAGAATTATAATGATACAGACAATATACTTTTTAAGAAGAGTTAACATAGCAAAATCCTCCGTTTAATTTTAGTTTATTTTTTGTATTGATTAATTGGAATGCTGTATTTGCAGCTATTATATTGAAATAAATATACAATGAAGTAACAACAAAACAAATATAAAAGTTCTGGTAATTTTATGCATCTTAATGGGGATTTAATATTCGCTTTTTCTTCATTCTGCTGTTTAAATAAGGAACAATTATTTAGTACAATTTGTTGAAATATAATATCTTAGAATTTGTTTATATCCCTAATCAATTTAAAATATAACATTCCGATATGGCTAGATTCTTAAAAAGTAGGATCAAAGCAAAAGGCGCGGCACCTGGTAGCCTGATATTCATGGGAACTCAGAAGATGGAGCAAAGCAGAATACGTTTGCTGAAATATTCGGAGGATATATTAATTGAGACGGAGTACAAATCAGTTGAGGAAGCTTTTACTTCTATGCAGCAGGAAAATGTTAACTGGCTGAATATAGACGGATTACATGACACAGAGCTAGTGCAAAAAGTAGGGGAACTCTTCGGTATTTCTCCGCTGGCACTGGAAAATATATTAAATACAGGCCAACGATCGAAATACTTTGAAGATAAAAATTGTGTTACAATAATTGCCAAAGCTATTTATTTCGATGAAGAAACCCGGACCATATCATCGGAACAGATATCTTTTCTGCTCGGCAAAAATTTTCTGATATCCTTCCAGGAGCGTGTCGGCGATCATTTCGAACCGGTTCGGGAACGGATCCGGAACAAAATCGGAAGGATCCGTATTTCAGGTACTGATTATCTGATGTACACCCTTATTGACAGTTTGGTGGATAATTACCTTATCACTATTGAAAAGATTGGAAGTCTTATTGAAGATATGGAAGAAAAACTGACATTGCCCGATAAAGAAGTACCTAATGATCTTTTAATATATAAAACCGAAATTTCATTTATCCGGAAAACCATCCGGCCGCTTAGAGAGGTAATGATAAAAATATTACGGAGCAGCACACCACTGATACATAAAGAAATTAGTGTTTACTTCCAGGAACTTTCCGATCTTGTCGAGCAGGCCTATGAAGCCGGCGAAACCTATTACAGCCTTGTAGGCGACCAGTTGAACATATATAATACGAACCTGAACAACCGGGTAAATGCGGTTATGAAAGTGCTTACCATATTCGCATCTATTTTTATACCATTAACATTTATTGCCGGAATCTACGGTACGAATTTCGAATACCTACCCGAATTACAATTCCGGTATAGTTATTTTGTGATGTGGGGTGTAATGGTATTGGTAGCCATATCGATGTTGGTCTATTTTAAACGAAACCGCTGGTTTTAGGAACGATTGTCTGGTACTTTTCGGCCATCAATATTCACCTGATAACAGAGAGTCTAACCTTTTAAGTCAACGCATATGCAATCTGCACCCAGCAGGAAGTAGATTAGTATTAATGTGAATCTAAAGGTTTTGTGAGACTTTTATCTCTCAAATTGTTTTGGGATTTTTTGCCCAACTATTTAGGGGGCTAATACACCTATCTTTTTAAGTCGCCAGAATAAGTAAGTACATACCTATCAATGAATATGGGAGTATAACACTGTTATAGTAAATAATTCACTAATGAATTAAATTTTTTCTAAGTTCTGGTTGGTCTGTATTAATTCAATTATAACTATTCCTTATTATTTTGTAAACCTTGCGTGATATTTTACGTATATTCATATCGAAAACAACATAATATCAAAACTTCTTAGAGTGACATCAGAAGGTTAAACCTCAGTTCTAACAACTGAGGTTTTCTTTTATTATATGTTAACCCTCGTATGTGAGACTTTTAACTTAAACGGGCTAATGAAACTAAGGCTGGAAATTATTCAGAGCCGTGATTTTTAAGATTGTATTATTTTGATTTTTGGGTATGGAAAATTACACATCCCCAAATCCCCTCTCTCCAGAGGGGACTTTGCCTTACTACTACCATCCACTGAATTTTTTCTAAGTTCTGGTTGGTCTGTATAAATTAATTAATACTATTTCTTATATTTTGTAAACCTGGAATGATATTTTACGTATATGTATATCGAAGACAAACAAAGCAACACAACTTATTAAAGTGACATTGGAGATTTAAACCCCAGTTATTAGAACTGGGGTTTTTTTGTTATTTGTCAACCCTCGTATGTGGGATTCTTAACCTAAACGGGTTTATGAGACAATGGTAGGATAAAATAACATTCCTAACAAAGCAGTACGGAGATCATGAACGGCTCAGCCCTTCGCAGCTATCCTCGCCTTCGCGAAGCCGCTATGGCGGAGCAAGGTAAAGCTTAATGCGAACCCGGTCGACGAAGTCAATCCAGAAAAAATATGAAATGGATTCCTGCGTAAGCAGGAATGTTTCTAATTTGTTCATATTTAAACCGGGTGCAGTACTACAAAATAATCCCTGAAAATTTATTTTTCATTCAAAATCCAATAATTATTGATAAGATTCCTAAAGTTAGATTTGGTAGTATTGAACTCATTTACTTTTTGGTACAATATAATACAGTTTCAGCCTTCGAAAAAAAAATGCCAGCAATACTAAAACTTCATCCTATTTTGCTAAGTATTTCCAGCAAATCAAGACTTTTAAGTATGACATTCTTATTGTCTAACTCTATGATACGGTCGTTCCGGAATTCTTTAAGTATGCGGCTGACAGTTTCTTTCGTGGTCTGAACATAGTCGGCAATTTCATGCCGTGCCAGGGGGAGGGTAAAAGCATTGCTTTTATAAATGTTCTTCGAAAAATATAGCAGGATTTCGGCTATTCTGCCGGGTACCTGCTTTTTTGTGAGTGCGATTATCCGTTCAATAAGATAAACCACGCGCAAACTCAGAGCAGTCATCAGGTTCAAACCATATTTTCCGTTTTCTGCAACAATCTCCTTAATTGCATTTGCACTTGTGTGAATAAGTTCAACTTCCGTGATAGATGCTATTGAATAAGAATACAGGGTCTCGTAAAATATAGATGTAAGTCCAATAAATTGCTGTTCCTGAATAATGTCAAAAATCATCTCCCTTTCTACTCCAATCTCTCGGTACATCTTTAATAAACCCGATTTCACAAAAATCAAATGAGTAACCGGCCGTTCCTGCATAAATATTATTTCTCCAGCCCTGTGTCGAATCTCAAAACTGTTTTTATTAATGAATTCAATCTGTTCACTGGTTAATATCCCGTAATCAGGAAGAATACATTTAGTTTGTTTCATTGAATTGCTGGTGTACAATCGTTGTTCATAACTTCATATTAAATATACTAAAAAAGTAGAAAAACATTAATTACAAATCTTTAATCATATCGACATTACAGATGCGACAGATTATTTTTTTTATTATTTTTAATATATTTCTATCTTGATTGTGTGAAGAAATATAAAACCATACTGATCATCGATGATTCGAGTACAACCTTACTGCTTTTGGAATGGTCACTTGCTCAGGAAGGATATGATACACAAATTGCTCAGAGTGTGGAGGAAGCCAGGAAAGTTATTGAACAGAAAAAACCCGACCTGATATTGCTCGATCTATCTATGCCGCGGGTCTCAGGTTATGATTTTTTAAAGATGCGGCCCGAATTAAATATAGAAGAAGTACCTGTTGTAATAGTATCGGCTTACGATAATATGGAATCGATACAGTTGGTTAAAGACCTTGGAGCAAACGAATTTATTGCAAAACCGTTCAGGATTCCTCATATTCTTAATGTACTTGATAAATACCTTGAGTAAGTAAGGAAGACAATCCTTTCAATAAAACCTGTAGAAAAGATTTTAAAATATATACCCTATCCCGATCTTAGTCATCACTCCCGTACCGTTTGTACCATAACTTTCGTTCAGAGCGTTATCTGGTAGGGAGGGTTTCATTATCGAGCCAAGGTAGAGACCATATCCGCATTCACCTGTTGTATAAAATCGCCTTGTAATGTTTGTTCTCAGGCCGAATCCTATATAATGCTCCATCGATTTGTATGTGCCTGAGGCTATTCTATAATTTTCCGAACTTAATGTTTCAGTAATTGTGGTTTTTCTGTAAATAAAATTATAAAATATATAGGGATCTAGGATCGGACTTTTTGACTTATTGTGATTTCTGAGTATTTGAAAGAAACTTGTGGAAATACCGCCAATACGTTCAAATTTGCTGTCATAATACATCCCTATTGAAAGTCGTTTGCCGTTTGCATCTTGGACAAATATCTTCAATTCAGTGCTTGTTCCAAAACCACTCTGTACAACAAACTGGTTGGCCTCGATTCCAAACCTGGCTCCTGACTGTTGTGAATAACCGGTTGATATAATAATCAGGATTGTAGCTGTTATTAAAATTTGTTTTTTCATCACTGTAATTCTCTACAATCTTTAACGATAAATTCTTGCCCTGGTTGTCCATAATGTTATGATATTGAATTGATTGTGAGGTATTATTTAATATGTTATATATTAACTTAGATCAGACTTCTTGTTGATCTATATCAATTTAAAATCAGCATAAGTTTATCGACTTCTGAATACACAATTGTAGGCATTTCAAGGAATGACTTTATATAAAAGAAGGAAGCTTGACAAAAAAGTATTATTCTTCGAAGAGCGGTTCAGAGATCCATAGGTACAACTTCATTTAATAATTTTATTTTCAAGTTAATATTGATTTCGTGTATTGTTTAGTAGAACAGCTAAGAGAATTGATGTGTAAAATAAGTTAGTATATTCCTTTATGTTGTCATTAAAATATAGTATATTATAAATCCTTTATAGTCAAGGCGAAAAACAGTAAAGGACATATCCAGCAGGTACCCTATATTCTAAAACAGTTATTGAAATGACTCACTTGGTCAAATATCAGTTATTCATACTCATGCTTTTCCCTTTGAATAGTATTTCTTTTTTTCAATCAGACAATTTGGATATTTGTGATCTTGATTTTATCCAGTTATCGAAACTAAAAGTCAATTCAGCGTCAGAAACTCCTAAAAAGATTGAAGAGTTACTATCGAACATTTATATCATTACATCGGCTGAGATAAAAAAAGGGGGATACTTTGTGATTGATGAAACGTTATCTGATTTGCCAGGTTTTCAATTCAGGAACATGATTGGTTTCTACAGCTATATTTTTCAAAAAGAAATTTCCAACCAAAAGAATATAGCATTGGTTTTAATTGACGGCATCCAAATCAATGAACTCAATTCTGTTTGTTTATGTGGAGGAGTTCAGTACAACCATTCAAATTTTGAACACATCAAAGTAGTTTTTGGACGTGCTTTAATTGTATACGATACCAGCTCAGTATCAGGAATAGTTATTAACATTATGCAAAATCAAATGGGTCTTCGGGCTTAGAACAATACACTGATTGGTTCTTTTAATGTACTGAATTTGAGTATGCTATGGTTTATTTTTACACTGCAATTTATATTAATGTGAAAGACGAAGAATTTACATTGGCACTGGTGCCCGGAAATTCATACGCAAGTCATAGTAGCTTAAAAATTTTTTCTAATATAATTTAAAAGTTATGGAAAAATCAAAAAGCAGGAAATATACTACAACAAAATATAAAGAACCTGATGAACATGAATTACAAAAACGATACAGCGAACATCAAGTAGCAAAACTGGAGAAAAAAATTATTGAACTGGAAAAAGAAATAGTTGCCCAACAGCGAATTGAAAACAAACTGAAGGAAAGTGAAGAAAAGTATAAAACACTCTTTGACGCCACACAGGAAGCTATTTTCATAGGGGATATTAAAAGCGGAATTATCCTTGATTGCAATAAAGCTGCCTGTATGCTGGTAGAAAGATCCAGAAAAGATTTGATTGGGAAGCATCAGAGTATCCTTCATCCTCCGGATGAACTTGTTAATGGATATACTCAATCGTTTCGTGAGCATTTCACAAAAGAGCCGCAACGTGTGTTAAATGCACGCGTTATTACAAAATCAGGAACAATAAAAGATGTAGAAATCAAGGCGAATATCATTAATGTTAAAGGGGGAAAAATCATTCAGGGATTTTTTCATGACATAACCAAGCGTAAGCAATTTGAAGCTGCTTTGTTCAAAGAACAATATCTTTTTAACAGCCTTATTGATACGATTCCTGACAGTATATATTTCAAAGACAAAGAAAGTCGTTTTATCAGGATAAATAAAACACTAGCCAATAGGTTTGGCTTAAAAGATCCAGAGGAAGCACTTGGTAAAACGGATTTTGATTTTTTTAATGAGGAACATGCCCGACCGGCATTCAATGATGAACAAAGAATTATAAACACAGGAGAACCTATTGTCGGATTGGAGGAAAAAGAAGTCTGGCCCGACGGACATATAACCTGGGTTTCGACTACCAAATTACTACTTCGTGATAAGACAGGAAGTGTTATGGGTATCATGGGTCTCTCAAGAGATATCACGGATAATAAACTAGCAGAAAAAGCATTACGTGAGAGTGAAAATAAATTCAAACACGTATTTGATTATTCAGTTATCGGGAAATCCATTACGCAACTCAACGGTGAAATGTTCGTGAACAAAGCATTTGCAGAAATGCTGGGTTACTCTCAGGAAGAACTTCAAAACCGGAAGTGGCAGGACATTACACACCCCGACGATATCAAATTATTTCAACAAGCAATAGATTCGCTTCTTTCAGGTGAGCGGATTACTTCAAGATTAATAAAGCGGTATATCCATAAAAATGGTTCTACAATTTGGGCTGACGTTGGTACTTCGATACGCCAGGATAAGGCGGGTAGTCCTCTTTATTTTATTACAGCAATTCTGGATATCACCGAACACATAAAGGCTGAAGAAACAATTATAAAGGAACGCTCTCTTCTTAGAACCCTGATTGATAATCTTCCGACAGGTATTTTTGTTAAAGACAAAGAGTACAGGAAAATTATTGTAAATCCTGTGCATACGAATGAGGTAAAGGGTCATTTAAAATTCCTTGGATTGAATACAGATATTGACATTCTTGGTAAGACCGATTTCGAAGTCTTTCCAAAAGAACTTGCGAAAAAATTTTTTTCCGACGACCAGAAAGTTATAGAAAAAGGGACTGTTCTTTTAAATAATGAAGGGATAAGCTATTACGAGGATGGTAAGCCACAATGGATGCTGATATCGAAAATACCTCTTCGGGACAAAAATGATGAAATTATCGGAATGGTCGGTGTAACAACCGATATTACCGAACGCAAACATACTTTGGAAGCCCTGAAAAATTCCGAACAAAAATTTAGGACAATTTTTGATAAAGCCAATGATGGATTGTTCTTACTGAATCCTGAAACAAAGACGTTCGTCATGTGCAATGCTGCATGTTTAAAAATGCTCGGATATACAAATGAGGAGTTTTTAAATCTCGATATTGATGCCATACATCCATCCGAAGAACTTACTTTTATTTCTAAACAAATTGAAGAAATCTTAAAGGGAAAAGAAGGAATACGAAAAGATGTCATATTTAGACGAAAGGATGGAACTCTGTTTACGGCTGACACAAGCCCGACTATAGTTACTATCACAGGGGACAGACTTGTTCTCATTGTATTCAGAGATATCACCGAACGGCTTCGTACAGAAAATGAGCTTCGATCCGCAAAAGAAAAGGCAGAAGAGTCGGACAAATTGAAAACAGCTTTTTTGCAAAACATATCCCATGAAATCAGAACACCTTTGAACGGTGTTATAGGATTTTCAGATATGATCACAAATCCAAATCTTACAATCGAAAAACGGAAACAGTTTTCTAAAATCATCCGGGAAAGCGGTGATCAGCTTGTTTCAATTGTCAATGACATTATGATAATCGCAGCAATTGAAGCAGGGCAGGAAAAACCACAGGAAAATGAGACAAATATAAATTTATTGTTACAGGTATTAAACAATCAAAATATTGATAAAGCTAAATCTAAAAGCCTCTCCTTTACAGTTACTTCAGAACTCGCTGGTGATGAGGCATTAGTTTTAATTGATGAAGCCAAACTAATGCAGATACTCACCAACCTTATAAGTAACGCAATAAAATTTACAAACGAAGGTTCCATACAAGTAAACTGTAGGCTCGAAGGAAGCTATTTATTATTTGTTGTTAAAGATACCGGGATTGGAATACCTCCCGATAAGCATCAAAAAATATTTGATCGGTTTTTTCAGGTAGATTTTAGTGAAACCCGATTGTATGGAGGCACTGGTTTGGGACTTTCAGTAGTAAAATCGTACGTTCATTTTCTAAAAGGTGAAGTCTATTTGGATTCAAAACCCGGAAAAGGTTCAACATTTTATTTTACCATACCTTATGTACCAGCCAAAAAAGAAGACCGATCAGTTGAAATTGCTGTCAAATTAAAGAAAAGAGATCTTTCGGATACGGTGATTTTAATCGCAGAGGACGATGATAACAATTATTTATACTTGGAAGAATTACTGCTTGATCAAAAAGTGAAGATTATAAGAGCAAAAAATGGTCAGGAAGCTATAGAATTATGCAAGACCCATCCTGAAATCGAATTAGTATTAATGGATATAAAAATGCCATTGCTGGATGGACTTGAAGCGACAAAACAAATTCACAAATTCAGAAAAGACCTACCCATAATAGCCCAAACAGCCTATGTATTTCCGAATGAACGGAAGAAAGCCCTGAAAAGTGGTTGTGTTGATTTTATAAGTAACCCCTTTGAAAAGGGACTGTTATACACAAAAATCATTGAACAACTGGATAAAATGTCCATCTCTGACGATTAATTTCAGTAAAAATATTTGTTCAGAATATATTGACACATTTACACGTCGTCAAATAAAATTATCCCAAAAATTCTCCGAAAAAACTAAATCTGTATTGTGGTTTGTTGCTTTTTCAAAATCGTCATTGAAAGGGATGTACGACCGAAGCAATCTGGTCCTTCGTTTATAAATGTGCAAGATTGACTTCGTCGATCTCGCCCTTCGGACTTCGGTTGCCGCTCCAGCCTGAGGAGGGATTGCAATGGCGTTCAATTAAACCCTAATTCTATGTAATTCCAGTTCACTCCAGGCTCCTATATGGGGGAGCGGTTATAACAAAAATTTCAACAAACGGCATGAATGATGAACGTTCCCTTTGGGAAAATGAAGCAGAAATTGCAACTATGTATTCCGAACTGGAAACGGGGTACAACCAGGTCAACAGTCTCAGTGAGTCAATACTGGCCACCGATCCCGGCGGACTCACCGATTTGAAGGACAATACCTTCGATCAACTTATGAATGCTACCTACAAGCTGATGAAAAAAAAGAGCGCCTATGCCAAGAAGAATAATATATATACACTTCTTCCGGCAGTAAGTAATTCTTACACGACCCTCTCGCGCGGTCCCGAGCCCGAAGCAGTGAACCGGTGTGCCGGTAACGCCGATAAGGCCGAAGAATGCCTGGAAAACTTGGCAACTTATAAAGTAACCGCCGATGAAATACAGAATATCCGGCAGTTGATCAGCGATTGCAGGCAACAATCGTCCGAACGTACTACCATGTTGAAGGATAAATCGGAAAAGCTTGCTAAAGTAGCCGAAGAAATAAAAAACCTGCGTCATAACCTGGATATTATGGACGACCTGGTTAAGGGGCTTATCGACGACCGGGAAATCATTAACCACTACAAATCGTGGCGCAGCATAATCGATTATGGTAAAGGCAAAACCCTGAAAAACAAAGTCATTGAAAACCAGCTATAATAATTTTAAACAGGACGCGACTCAAAGTCGCACCCTTATTACTAATAAGATACATACTTTGAAAAACAACCTCTTCCCGGGTTACCACATAACGTAACCAGCTTACAACAATTCCTGTGCGTTCTAAAATCCTTTTTTATACTGCAAGTACAATAGTTACCCTTCCTACTCAGGGCTTACCACATACCAAACGAGAAGCGAACTACTCTTGAAGAGAGATAAACCTGATAAAACCGGAACTTACGGATACTAAACCAGACTTAGACACAACAGAACCGAATCTAAAAGTCACAAAACCGAACGCAACACTTACGGATCTAAATCAGAACCTGAGAAAACCAAAGGTAAAGATCATAAAACCAAACAAGAACACGAGAGAACCGAACCTTAAGCTCAAAGAAACAGAAAAAAACCTGACAGAACTGAACAATAATTTGACAGGACGGTAAGTGAAGTTTCCTGAACTTTGATTTTCAATAGACCCAGCTTTCAAGTCAGGGAATAAAGAATCTTATAGTTGAATTGATATTTGAATATTTTGTAGATTCAGTAAATAATACAAAATATTCAAAAATATGGGGTATAATAAATGTATGCAATCCCCGCCCTAAAGGACGGGGCTATTGAAAATCAATCAAATAAGTTAAATGCTTATATCGAAGTCATGTTAAATTAGAAAATTACTCTTAATCAGGCTTAAAGATTCTTGATTTCCGCTACTAGCTTTTGTAATGAATCCTTTGCATTTCCAAATAGCATACGGGTTTTATCATCGTAAAAAAGGTAGTTTTCGATATCGGCATAACCTTTTCCCATTCCGCGTTTCATTACAATGATATTTTTTGCTTCATGTGCATTAATAATGGGCATTCCGTATATGGGGCTCGAGGGATCGTCGAGGGCTGCCGGATTCACCACATCGTTGGCTCCTATTACAACAGCCACATCGGCATTAGGCATTTCGGGATTAATGTTATCCATTTCCACCAGCTTTTCGTAAGGTACATCGGCTTCGGCAAGCAATACGTTCATATGTCCCGGCATG
>CAYMQP010000097.1:0-12374 GCA_964392505.1 uncultured Bacteroidales bacterium | reverse complement strand
TGATGATGCGTATATACCTCTTGTTAAGGGATAGATAAGTATATTTTGTACATTAAGTATTCATCATATAATTATCTAATATAAAAATCTACTGTAAATGAATAAAAGTATTTGTTTTCTGATCCTAGCAGTTATTTCTTTATATCTATACAGTCAGAGCGAAATTAAAGACGCTACAGAAATCGAACTTGATAATGTGGCCTTCGATAAAAATGATCTGTTAAAAATCCTCGATGTAGACAAAACTATAATTGCCTATTACGATCGGTTTGAAAATAAAAGCGGCTTATTCGACACCAGCAAGCAATTCGTTTTATAATAATTCCTTCAACCAGTCAGTTGCAGGTGGCATTAAACACTGAACAACTTTCCCAGTCGAAATCCTGATCTAAAGGGATAATGGTGGGCAATAATTAGGTCCCAGTATCGAGCACATCCATTGCTGCATGCACTAAAAATATATAGGGCGCACCCATACCAATAACATATTCATTCTCGCCCCAGAGGAAAGGCCAGTCCTCCTTATTCTCCGGGAAATCGGGGGGTAAAATAAGTGCGCCCGGGACAATACCTCCGGCAATAAAAGAAAAATCGGCCCGGTTATTCCCATAGGCTACTTTTTTTGAATGCGTACCAACTCCCGAAACAAACGAGATATTCGAACCCGGATGACAGCCATAAATATAATTCAATCCTCTTAATACATATTCTTTGTCGATAATGTCAGGGAAAGTTTTATGCAACCAGTAATTCGTTATAGCATAATAAACCACCCAGCCATTCCCTGCCCAGCCACCGGTTGAAATAGGTACATTATACGGATTTTTCGAGGTATAATGATCAATGGTATCTCGGTAGTTCAGGGTATACGTTTTCAGCTTCTCACGATAGGCTTCATTCATATAAGGTACAATCCTAATTGCCAGCATGGCATTTCTGTTAAACTGTTTTTCCATAATCGAATCCAATTCCTTAATCCTTGTGGCATAACACTTGTCGTTTGTTGCCAATAGCAATTCAACTGCTGCTCTAAGTTCCTCAGTTTCCAGCCGACCTCCTGTTGTATTGCCCCGCCTGAAAAAATAGGGATCATGACTATGTTCTTCGTCCCACACTTTAATCGCAGTAGCCAGACATTCCTTGGCCAGATGATCGTTATATCCGGGCAATACCCTGCTTGCTGCTGCCAGTGCAGCAGCCGAACCGTAATTCACTGAAGTGGAACGCGATGTAAAAGCCCATCGATCGTCGAAAGTACCACTGGTAAAACCATTTGATTCGAGACTATCGAGCTTGGGATTATAAATTAGATTATCTGTCATGGTAAGCGCATCGCCTAAATGAGTATATTGGGATAAGCTTGGTACAATAATGCCATTAATAGCATGACCCATAGCTTTGTGTTGTGCAATAAGCCCCAATACTCCATGCTCGATCTGTTGCAGTATATCCGGCTTACCATCGGGGTGGTGTATATCTACAAAACGTGTCTTCTGGTTGATAGCTGTTTCGTCTCTTTCGGGCCGGAATGTTTCCCAGAGATATACCAAATTTAAAATGGTATGATACTGTGAGGGTGTTCGGATATCGAAATCACCTGCATCAAACCAGCCCCCAATGTTTAAACCTGGAATATGCTCACCAGGCTCGTATGGTGTATCTGTGGTTGGTCCCTGTGCATACAAATCGAAATGACGGTGATTTACGGGAGCCTGCAAAGCATCGTCGAGGTGAGATGCTCCATGCCAAACTCGGTAGGCTTCGTTCACAAACATATGATCCATCTGCACCGGGAAAAATACATCGAGTGTAGGTTGCCAGGCATTTTCATATACATCGGAAGCGATACGGAAGGCTTTTGTTCGTTGATGATTATATTCTATCACATATAATCCTTCTTCCCTCACCTCCGAAAAATCGAAAGTATAGTAAGTATACCTCAGATAGTCACCCCATTTCTTAACTTTCCCTGTATGTTTGTAAGTATGGTACCCCTTTTCACTAACCTTTAACAGGAATGCTTTCGGAGAGGGCCTGTCGTTTTGGTCAAGTTCAATTACAGCTATCTTATTCTGATCGGGATGGTAGCCGACTTGCGAATGGCCTATAACCGGCGATCGAACCCAGCCGGGAATAGTATTGGCCGATACACGCCAAGTTATTACTTCACCTTTTTCACCCGAAGGAATAAGAGTGCGAACCACAAACCATCCGTTTTGGGCCTTATTACGTCCATCGAATAGTGATAATTTACCCTTTTTTGCTTCGATGGTAATATGTCGTTCCGTATCGTCGGGGGCAAGAATAAGGGTTTTACCCTGTGCAATTGGTTTTGCTTCGGTATTGCCTTGCCGGGATACTATCATAGGTCCGCCCGGATATAGAGGGAAAATACCACTTATACTATCCATCAGGTATGTTTTTTCAAAATACGCTGATGGAAGAAATTCGAGATTAAATCCTGCTTTGTCTTCGAGAGACGGAGGTAATACAGAATCGATATAAACACTTAATACTATTTCATTTGCATCAGCCTTTGCAATAATGCTATAATTAAAATTATACTCAGGATATGCCAGAATAGCTTCAATGATATCATTTTCTCTATCAACCTTACGATCTCTAAATACCGGTATTGGATCCCATTGTTCGGGAGTTGGGCTTAATCTTACATCACCATTTGTAGCAATGCGTACATCATGATGAATGATTTCAACACTACTCATTTTGGAATCATCGAAATTCTCATTGTACCAGTTGCTGAAAACCATTACGTTGAATCCACGCGTTTCAAAATAATCCAGCTCGTTAATGTGTAATCCTTTTTTGCTTTGAATTCGGGATTGGCAGCCCGTATTAAGATACAGTATAAAAAAAAACAACAACCCTGATTTGAGTAAACCGGTTGCGTTGACAAATCCTAATAGATTTTTCATTTTTTATTTGCTATTACTGATTGATTTGCTAGCAGGTCGGGTTGGAAGTTGAAAGATACAAATAATTAACATAACCGTATAGTGATTCCGGCAAATTAGCCAGATATATTAATTAAAGTTTAACAGTACATTTCTAATTAGATAAGGTTGAAATGCGATTGATTTCACCATTAGGATAAAATAGTTCCGAGATAAGTCTGCTTCAATTGAATTGTTTATCGCTGTAAATATTACATCGTTAAAAGAACTTCAAATCAATGAAATTATAACGGGTGATATTCAACTGGTCAAAGGTGACTGTATGCTTTCAAAATATCGCAAAAAAGCGTATTTAAACTGGTAAACAAACCTCCTTCCATTCACGTAATTCGCCTAGCTGAATCAAATTAATTATAAAACTAATTTTTTATATCCTTTTGTAACGATTTTAATGTAATAGTCATTTCATGATTGATAAAGGAAATCGAGTACCGTATTTCCTGTCTATTAATCCACTAAATTCTTAAATCATGAAAAGGACTATCTTATTTTTCTTAATTATCACATCCTATTTAATGATATTCAGTCAAACGGATAACATAAAAAAAGAAACCTACAAATTCGAAGCCGGGCTTGGACTTGGATATGAATATGGAGGTATTGGAATGCAGGTTGCCTGTGCCCCCATCCCATATATCTCAGCTTTTCTGGGATTGGGATTGAATGGCGGAATAGGTTATAATGTTGGTGCCGCTTGGCATATCATTCCTAAGACTACCACTCACAGGTTCAGGCCTTATCTCGAAGTAATGTATGGTTATAATCTCGTACAGGTTGTAGTAGGCGATTATTATGATATCAATCAATACTATGGACCATCGATAGGAGCAGGTTGTGAATTCAGGAATAAAAAAACATGCCGACATGGCTTTGAGTTATGCTTTCTGCGGTATGCCTTCTGGTCGAAAGTTGCCTGGGAAGCTTATAATAGTGCCACTCCGGAAGAAAAGCCTGCTTTAGGTCCATTCGGATTCTCCATAGGTTATCATTATGAGTTTTAATTTCATTTGATTGTTGCGATGTTAGTTGTCCACACTTATAAAAAGTTTGCCTTGTATTTTCCGTTCAATAAAAAAGGCTGGAGAAATACTTCCAGCCTTTTTATATGATTTTATTTTATATATTATTTCACTTCCTCAAAGTCGACATCAGTTACTTCCTGATCACCTTCTTTTTTACCACCCGTTTGCTGATCACCGGAGGCATTGGCCTGTTGCTGAGCTTCCTGTGCCTGCTGACTAGCATTATACATATCCTGCGAGGCTGCCTGCCAAACCTGCGTAAGTTCGTTGGTCGCCTTATCTATCGCAGCGATATCCTGTTTTTTATGAGCTTCTTTCAGCTCAGCCAATGCTTTTTCGATAGGTGCTTTTTTATCCGCAGGAATTTTATCACCAAATTCTTTAAGCTGTTTCTCTGTCTGGAAAATCAAGCTATCAGCTGCATTAATCTTATCAACCTTTTCGCGTGCTTCCTTATCAGCAGTTTCATTTGCCTTGGCTTCTTCGCGCATTCGTTTTATTTCCTCTTCAGTAAGACCTGATGAAGCTTCGATTCGGATACTCTGTTCTTTACCTGTGCCTTTATCCTTGGCCGATACATGAAGAATACCATTTGCATCTATATCAAAAGTTACTTCAATTTGAGGTATCCCTCTTGGAGCTGGTGGAATACCGTCAAGGTGAAATCGACCAATAGTTTTATTGCCGGCAGCCATAGGACGTTCGCCCTGTAATACATGAATTTCAACCGAAGGTTGATTGTCGGCAGCTGTTGTAAAAATTTCGGCTTTTTTTGTGGGAATGGTAGTATTGGCTTCTATCAATTTTGTCATCACACTGCCCATAGTTTCAATTCCAAGCGATAGCGGAGTAACATCGAGCAACAAAACATCTTTTACCTCACCTGTAAGAACGCCTCCCTGAATAGCTGCTCCAACCGCAACTACTTCATCAGGATTCACTCCTTTAGAAGGTTTCTTACCGAATATCTTTTCTACCAATTCTTGAATGGCTGGTATTCGTGTCGAACCACCAACCAGGATAACTTCATTAATATCCGAAGCCGTCATTCCGGCATCCTTTAACGCTTTTTTACATGGTTCCACAGTTGTCTGAATCAGTTTATCACAAAGTTTCTCAAACTGAGACCTAGTAAGTGTTTTAACCAGGTGCTTGGGTATACCTTCGACGGGCATAATATATGGAAGATTAATTTCAGTCTGTGTCGAACTGGAAAGTTCGATTTTAGCTTTTTCAGCTGCTTCTTTTAGTCGTTGAAGCGCCATAGGGTCCTTTTTTAGATCGAGTCCTTCGTCTTTCTTAAATTCTTCAGCTAGCCAATCGATAATAACCTGATCAAAATCGTCACCTCCCAAATGGGTGTCACCATTTGTCGACTTTACTTCAAATACACCATCGCCTAATTCCAGGATAGAGATATCAAATGTACCTCCACCCAGATCAAATACAGCAATTTTTAGGTCTTTTTCTTTTTTATCAAGGCCGTATGCCAATGATGCTGCTGTTGGTTCGTTTATAATTCGTTTTACCACTAAACCTGCTATTTCACCAGCTTCCTTGGTAGCCTGACGCTGTGAATCGCTAAAATAAGCCGGAACAGTAATTACTGCTTCTATTACTTCCTGCCCAAGGTAATCTTCGGCAGTTTTTTTCATCTTCTGCAGGATCATAGCTGATATTTCCTGAGGTGTATAATTACGATCATCGATTTTTACCCTTGGCGTATTGTTATCACCTTTAATAACTTTGTAAGGAACCCGCGCTATTTCCTTTTGCATTTTATCGTAAGTTTCCCCCATAAAACGTTTTATAGAAAAAACGGTTTTTTGTGCATTCGTAATTGCTTGTCGTTTGGCTGGATCACCAACCTTACGTTCACCTTTTTCGATAAATGCGACCATAGAAGGTGTGGTACGTTTTCCTTCGCTATTAGGGATAACAACCGGTTCGTTAGCCTCCATAACCGCAACACAACTGTTAGTGGTGCCTAAATCGATTCCTATAATTTTACCCATTTTTATACTGTTTTATCGTTATTATTATCTTTTATTAATTGTTGCATCAATTTTCTCAATCATTATGCCAAGCATTGATTTTATTCATTTTCTGACAGTTTACTAAATACCTTCCTTGCCAGACAGCCTATTTTATGACAAAAAGACAGTATTAATTCGGACCAAGACAAAAACAGGAAAATGAATGTCAGTTCTCCAATTTTATTTATAAACTTTGTACCCTTACATAAAACTTACAGCCATGACGGAACGTTTGAAAGCGAAAATTGTAACAACCCATGTTCTCAATGAAATGAAGCTACGAGGAGAAAAAATTGCCATGCTAACAGCCTACGATTTTTCCATGGCCCGTATACTTGATGCTGCCGGAATTGATGTGATCCTTGTAGGTGATTCTGCCTCCAATGTTATGGCAGGACATGAAACTACACTGCCAATTACCCTTAACGAAATGATTTCCCATGCTAGCGGAGTTGTCAGGGCAATAAAGCGCGCGCTGGTTGTGGTCGACCTACCTTTTGGAACTTATCAGGGAAATTCGAAAGAAGCTCTGGTATCAGCAATACGTATTATGAAAGAAACCGGAGCAGGTGCTGTAAAAATGGAAGGAGGAGAGGAAATTCAGGAATCGGTTATTCGTATTCTATCGGCTGGTATTCCGGTTATGGGACATTTAGGTCTTACACCCCAGTCAATTCATAAATTTGGAACTTATGTAGTACGGGCACAGACTGAGGAAGAAGCAAAAAAGCTGATTGAAGATGCACATATATTGGAAGACTCCGGTATTTTTGCACTTGTTCTTGAAAAAATACCGGCCAAATTGGGGGAGAAAGTAGCAAAATCATTAAAAATACCTGTTATAGGGATTGGTGCCGGGCGAAATGTTGATGGTCAAATTTTGGTTTTACATGATATGTTGGGGATTACACAGGAATTTTCTCCACGTTTCTTGAGAAGGTATCATAATTTAAACCAGGAAATAAATAGGGCGGTTTCCAACTATATTGATGACGTTAAGAACCTCGATTTCCCAAGTGAAAAAGAACAGTATTAGGTTTTCCAAATCCTTTTTTTACTAATTAACTATAGTTCATAAAGTGATTATAGAAGTGAACCAATTATGTAATTTATCATGATTGATAAAGTTATTTATTTGCAGCCAGTAAATACTGCGCAACCTTTCATCTAGGCTGTACATCACTTATGTATTATTAAGATTATAATCCAATGAAAAACTTTGCTATTCTTTTGATAATCCTGTTAATTTTAAGCACTTGCGAAAAAGAACGCTTCGATAATAAAAATCCAAAATGGCTCGATGAAATGATTCAGGAAATGGAAAACAATCCCTATTACGGAGGAAGCTATATTGAACGATACACATGGAGGAATCATTACTATTATGAAGTTACAATACCTGTCTCATCTTGCCTATATTGTGATATTTATAATGTCGACGGTGAGCGGATTGACTGGCAGGAGAATGATCTTGAGGATTATCTGCAAAACAAAACTGACAGGGTATTAATATGGTCGTACCCATAAATCTATATTCTTAAAAACCTTTATATATTACTTTTTGGAGGAATTGATTATTAGTTGATATTACTAATATGCAATTATTAATAATAATCCGTTATCCTGGCAGAACTGGTTGACTTCCAAGATTATTTCTTCTAAAGGTAACATAAGATTCCTATAATCATCGTCCCAGATTTGTGAAAGCCAGCTTTCACCAATCCAAGCAATTTCTTCTCCATCGGGCATCATTTCCAATAATTTTTTAAGCGAATCAATCCCTGTAACCGCAACCCGATTTTCGGTTACCATATTATAGGATTTCAATGTATTGCTACCAATCATCACCGAATAATTCCAGTTATTGCCATTGGGCCAGCTATATAATTCCCAACCCTTCATAGAGTGTTCAAAATTGATAGTGCTGTAATCAACCGGTGGTAATGGTTCTGCCTCAATCGATTGCTTTTCGGAACAGTTCCAAAACATGCAAATTGTTAGTATAAAAGTCCCTATTCCAAGTAATCGTATCATAAACTTCTCATTGTACTATAGTAATAGACGCGTTTTAAATTAAAAGGTTGCCTCCTTCCTTTCTATATTTTTATTAAGTTAGCTTCAAAATCCAAATAACTATTTGCTATTACAAATGAGAATTTAAGCATTAGGTACTTGGTATATAATGGTTTAGTTAAAATTTAAATAGTTACCACATAAGACTCGTTCACTACATTATGAAAAGAATAATAATTTCACCGTTTTTCCTGATCGCAACACTAACTGTTTTTGCTCAGCAGGAACAAATTGAAGAGTTCAACTATATGCTTTTACAAACGCGTTCAGCTAAATCGAGATATATTGAATATAAAGATATTGAAGGGAGTCCCTATTCAAATCAGGAGCTTATTCCGGGAACTATTGTCTTTGTATCGGGAAACCATATCGATAGTATTCCTTTACGATATAACTGGTACACAAATGATATGGAACTCCAGTACAACAAGGAAGTATTTTCCATGCCTGTAACGTTGGAAATTGATCATATTTTGATTAGTAATAGGAAATTTGTTCCCTTCTATTACCTGAAAAATATAAATGGTTTTATGATAGAATTATGTAACGGATATTTCAGTCTTTTTCGTCGCGAAAGTGTACAATTTATCGAAGAGAAACCACCGCAATCGGGTTACGATGAATTTCAACCTGCCAAATTCCAGTGGTTCCGACCTGAATATTTCATAATTAGTAAGGAGGGTACGGTAGTAGAACCTGAAATGAATAAGAAAAAATTGCCCCTTCAGTTTCCCGGATTAGAAGAAAAAATCCAAAGCTACATTAAAGAGAATAAGATAAATGTTAAAAAAGAAGAAGATTTGATTACACTTATAGAAAAGATCAATTCCTGGTATTAGTATAGCTTATTTCAACGATGAATTTAATCACTGTGCCACTATTCGAATAACTCCATTACCTCTTTCTGTATAATGCCCCGTAAACTGTTGTTAACAAATGCATCGGCCAGCTTTGCTTTTCGATCCTGTAATCGGAGTATTTTCTCTTCTAAAGTATTGCGCGAAATAAACCGATAAACCATTATATGTTTATCCTGTCCTGTTCAGTGGGCACGACTAATTACCTGTATTTCAGCGGCAGGATTTCACAACCATATTAATAATACTAATAATATAAATCGAGATAGATGGGCAGGTGATCGCTGAAACCTCCTTTATAAACAGGCCCTAAATAAGTACGATATGGTTTATTGCCTCCAAATTTCTCATCATCGATCAGAAGAAAATCAAAATCGGCTATTTGAATACAAGTATCACAGGTTTTTAATCCATGATCGATTGTTAAAAGTGCACCTGAAACAATAAATTGATCAAACATATTCCATGTCGATCGATAACGATAGGTTCCACACTGGCATGTTTCGGACAATCTTTCAGACAGATTATATAATTTATTGCAGTAAAATGGAGCTAAGGAGTTTTTGACCTGAAGCGAATCCTTAATGCTGGAATTAGAGGGGTCATCATTAAAATCGCCAGTAATGATAACTTGAGCACATGGATTGAAAAATAGTAATGAATCAACCGATTTTCGTAAAACAGAAGCTGCTCGCATTCGAAACGGTTCCGATTTAGTTGCTCCTCCCACTCTTGAAGGCCAGTGATTGACGAAAACATATAAAGTATCACCAGAATTAAAAACTGCTTCAAAATATAAAATGTCGCGTGTGGTCTTTAATAAATCATTAGGAAATTCAATTTTTATTGCATGACCCGTTTGAGATTTAATAACATCTTTACGGTATAGCAAACCTACATCAATTCCTCTCCGATCTGGCGATTCGAAATGAACAATTTCATAACTATATTTTTCGAGAGGTGTATTATTTATTAATTCCAGCAAAACAAATTTGTTTTCAACTTCAGCCAAACAAATTATCTCCGGGGGCTCGTTTTCTCCGATTGCAACGATGGTTTTATAAAGATTAATGATCTTACTTCGGAAGCGGTTATAAGTCCAGTTTTTATCACCCTTCGGAAGAAACTCCTCGTCGTTTGTAAGGCTATCGTTAAATGTATCGAACAGGTTCTCTGTATTATAAAACATGATTCTTAAATCGCCCCGTGTATTTTCTTTATTATTAAACGAAGATTGACAAAACAGAACCTGCAATGAAAACAAACCAACTATAATTCCTAATATTCGTCGCATTTATTAATCAGATTTTTCGTAAGCCCCCAGATCGGGAAATCCATCGGCAGTTCGGCTGTTACCGTTAAAATCGAGACTGATTTGGGGAACACCAGTAACTAATTCAATGCTTCCGGCATTGATGGCTGCTGAATTTTCGCCTAGCTGAAAGTTATATTCACCTAACGAAATACTGTCGTTTATGAAGGCAGGATCCTCGTTAAATGAGACAGAAATAAATTTTGTGGTATCAAAGCGAGCAATGGAATCTTCATGTATTTTAAGCAGACAATGATTAAAAGAATAATCCAGAGCAGCTGAATTGATGCTGTCAAAATATACCTCATTGGGTAAAGCTCCTGTGATGATTGAATTATAAAAATTCAGATTGAGATTTTTGGGGTATACAACTTCGACAATACGGTAATCTTCATCCAGATCAAGACCGGTAAAAAAGTTAGTATAAATTAATGAGGGTAAATTCCTCGATTTGTAATCGGTTGAATAAAATCCCGGATAAAAGGCTGAAATATTCGACACAGTACAATGATAGAAATTATATGTACCTCCCATCTGGATTAGAATAGCTATCGATCCGCAATCAGCAACTACCGTGTTGTATGCATCAATTGTACTAGTAAAGGTATAAATTCCTACCGAGGCAGAATTCAGGATCATACAGTTTCTTAACTCTATTGAGGAATGGTTATCCTCATCGGGGTAGCCTACCTGTAACCCTGCCTGGGCATTTTTGATAATAACATATTCCATAATATTACCAGTACTGCGCTGATGAATGAAAATCGTACCCCATTGGCCGGCCGACTCCTCATATCGTCCATCAAAACGGGCACCTGTAAATATTATTGGGTCATCGAGTGTACCAATAGCTTCAAGTCGCCCCCATACGATCAGGCTGGAATTATAAGTGAGATAAATATGGGCTCCGGGTTCGATAGTTAACACCTCATTGGAATCGATAGCCGCATTATTCACTATCAGGTAAGGTTTTTCATTTGTCCATGTTTGTGTTTGAAAAATTTCATTATTAAATAAATGAACATCCTGCCCATAAGCTATAAGCTTTACATCCTGTTGGTTATTATTGATCTGGCACACTACGGAATCTTTAATTAGCAAAGGATTATTTTCATTGAGTGGATCAATGGTAACCTCAACAAAAACAAATATGCTATCCTTGCGGGCAATATGAATATCTCTGAAATCGTCTCCACTTGTCCCATCCACATTAAGGCGAAAAAAAGATTCCTCACCACGAGCTAAATAAATACGGTCAATCTCAATCGGCTGATCGTATGGATTAAGTATTTTAAAGTGGTTCGTAACCGAACCCAAAGTAGCCAATACGGTATCGAAATATACTGTATCGGTTGAAAATTCTAATGTTACGTTTTCTCCGTCTAGTATTTCATCCTTTTTGCAGCTGAAAATAAGTATAGTTATTACCAAGTAAAGTATTGATAACCTGATCAGTGATTTCATGCATTTTTGTGTAAATGTAACCATTTCAGTATTTACGGATATGATGAAAACGTTTTTTACTTGGTTGCATTGTGTAAAATAATGTATTATGAATTATTTTTATCAGCCCAAGTATTTTAAAATAACTTTATTAAATTTATTATAGATTTACCTGATTTGAATAACGATAAGCTCGATTTGTAATGGAAATAATACAAGCCTCGTCTTACGACCTCATCGATATACTATTCCTCCTGAAACAATGTATTTTGGACATGAACAAGAAAGGCTTCAAGCAATGGAACAGTGCATATCCTGGGCCCGAAATTATTAAAGAAGATATTGAAAAAGGAACATTATATATATTCAGGGATCTGGGAATTGCCAAAGGAATAATAAACCTCTCGGATGAAATACCGGAAGAATATACGCAGATCGGTTGGAAGGGTAAATCGGATAAAGTTTTATACATAAAAAGGTTCGCTGTACACCCACTCTGGAAGCATACTGATATTAGCGACAAGTTGATGGTATTTGCCGAAAAATATGCAAAAGATAATAAATTCAAAGGTATACGTCTTGATGTTCTCGACACTTATCCGGCAGATGAAAAGTTTTTCTCGGAACGCAATTACAACCATGCAGGTGATTTTCAC
>CAYMQP010000096.1:0-12502 GCA_964392505.1 uncultured Bacteroidales bacterium | reverse complement strand
TTCTAACCCAAACGATTTCAGGTTGTGTAAGTCCATCCGATTCGGTACCTCTAAAGATAAAATAATTACCATTTGTTGATCTCGGCTATGATACAACCATATACACTTATCAGAATATTGTTTTGGATGTTGATATTGACGAATATTCATATTTATGGAGCGATGGGTCTGATTTACCCTATATTGAAATATCCGGTTCAGATATTGGAGTAGGAGAACATATTTACTGGGTTATAGTAACCGATACAAATTCATGTTCTAATTCGGACAGTATAACAGTAATTGTAATTAAACCATCGGGTATTGAGTTTACAGATAAAGATAATTTGATAAAAATATATCCCAATCCAACCCATAATTTCCTGAACGTTGAATTCTGTAACCATGACCAATACAATGTTAAAATAATATTAATTGACAATATTGGAAATGAAATAATTATTGAAGACTACCATTCAGTTACTAAAGGAGAAATACTGGAAATCGATGTTTCAACTTTATATAAAGGTTTTTATACGATCAACATTGTTGGGAACCATATATTTTACTCAACTGCTTTAATAATACAATAAATTATTGCAATTCATATAACTAAGAATCTTTAAATAATTCTTAATCGAAATGGATTCTGACTAATAAACGAGATTTAACACCTCGTATTCAATCGCTTTATCTTTGTATTAGGGATTTTATAAATTTATTTCAGTATTCTGGTGAATAATTACAGAATTGCTTTAAATTTCTAGCTAATATCACTCCAGTCAAACTGGCTGGTGCGCATATTCTGGAGCATTTTCACCAGTAAACTGTTTTTCTGATCAGATAGTTTCGGATCTTCTTCAAGCACTTCTTCGGCTATGTTTCGGGCATACTGAATCATTTGTCCATCGCGCGCCAAGTTTGAGATTTTCAGATCGAAGGGTACGCCACTTTGTTGTGTGCCTTCAATATCACCGGGTCCGCGAAGTTTCAAGTCTACCTCGGCTATTTCAAAACCATCATTAGTTTGCAACAAGGTATTGATCCGTTTTTTAGCCTCATTGGAAAGTTTATATCCGGTCATCAGAATGCAATAGCTCTGATCGGCTCCCCGGCCTACCCTGCCTCTTAGTTGGTGCAATTGTGAAAGGCCAAAACGTTCGGCGCTTTCAATAACCATGATACTAGCATTCGGAATATCGACACCCACTTCGATTACCGTTGTTGCTACCATAATATGAGCCTTTCCTTCATTAAACAGTCGCATACCATATTCTTTATCATTGGTTTTCATGCGACCATGAACACAAACCACAGTATATTCGGGAGGTGGAAAGAATTCGGTTACTCCGGCATATCCATCTTCGAGTGCAATGTAATCCAGCTTTTCCGATTCTTCAATAAGCGGATAAACAATAAATACCTGCTGCCCTTGATCGATCTGATTTCGTAAAAAGCCATACATGGTGAGGCGTTTCGATTCATAGTAATGCAATGTCTGTATGGGTTTTCGACCCGGAGGCATCTCATCGATCACGGATACATCCAAATCGCCATACAGGGTCATCGCCAGTGTGCGGGGTATTGGAGTGGCCGTCATAACCAGAACATGCGGAGGCTGAGTATTTTTTTTCCATAAACGTGCTCGCTGTACCACACCAAATCGATGTTGCTCATCGATAATGGCCAGTCCGAGGTTAGCAAACTGCACAGTTTCTTCAAGCAATGCATGAGTTCCAATCAGCAATTGAAGTGCTCCATTCTGCAATTCTTCCGATATGATCTTGCGTTCCTTATTCTTTGATGAGCCTGTCAGGAGTTTTACATTTACAGAAAGGCCACTCAGCAAAGCCGTTATAGTTCTGTAATGTTGCATCGCCAGAACCTCTGTAGGAGCCATAAGACAAGTCTGATAGCCGTTGTCAATCGCAAGCAGCACCGACATTATGGCAATTAGGGTTTTTCCGCTGCCTACATCACCCTGGAGAAGACGATTCATCTGTTTTCCGGAACCCAGGTCGGTGTGTATTTCGCGCATCACACGTTTTTGAGCTTCGGTTAACTCAAATGTCAGATTCTGCCTATAAAAGGAATTGAAATAGTCTCCGACCTTACTAAAAACAAAGCCTTTATATTGCTGACTGCGTCCGTATTTCTGTTTCAGAATTTTAAGCTGAATGGCAAAAAGTTCTTCAAATTTCAGACGATGCTGTGCTTGTTTTATATCATTGGTATTTTCAGGAAGATGTATCTTTCTTAAAGCCTCATCCAGCGAAATCAATTTTAATTTTTTCACCAGATAATCAGGAATGCTTTCTGGAATGCTTAAATCGTCACGTAGAAAAATATTGTTAATAAGTTTCCGGATAGTTTTTGAATTTATATAGCTGTTACGTAATCGCTCTGTAAGACTATATTGTGGATATAACGAAGCTCCCACACTTGTTTCGAATACAGAAGCTTTTTCCATTTCGGGGTGGGCAATATTATATTTTCGCCCATATAATACCGGTCGGCCAAAAACAATATATTCTACTCCCGGCTCATAATTCTTTTCAGCCCATTTTATACCCTGAAACCAGACTAATTCAATATTTCCGGTAGTATCACTGAAAGTGGCTATAAGGCGTTGTCTGTATTTTGCTCCTTCTTTGCGAAACGACGTAATACGTCCTCGTAATTGAATATGGGTTTGCGATGAATTTATCTCAGCAATAGAATAAATCTTTGTTCGGTCGATATATTTATAAGGATAGTACCGAAGCAGATCGCTGATATTGAAAACACCCAGCTCTTCGGCAAATAGTTCAGCACGTTTCGGACCCACACCTTTCAGGTATTTGATGTCGGTTGTAAGGATACTTTCCATAAATTCTAAATATCGGAATATCCGCTGAAAATTAAAACGCTAATTTTGTAACAGGTGTCTAATAAATATTTGTATTTAACCAGAAAATAACAGAAACCATGAAGAATGAACTCCGACGCTACTTTAATTATCTCGATTATCTTATAAAATCAAAGCACCGGAAGGGTCAAGGAATTCATTCCCCTTTTGTATTTGAATTTATCAGCGAGGTAATTTTCGATAAAAAAACCTATCCGGAATATCAATTTCTCGATACAGTTCGGGGTGAATTAAATAGCGCTGGGGAAATACTTCCTTTCGAAATTATAGGTGCAGGATCTGATCAACTTAAAAGTAAATACAATAAGGTTAGTGATCTTGTAAGAATTTCATCGGTAAAACCTAAATATGGGAAGTTGCTTTTCAGAATTGCGCATTATTATAATCCTTCAACCATAATAGAATTGGGTACTTCCATCGGTTTAAGTGCACTGTGTTTGGCAAAAGGTGCGCCAAAATCAGATATTGCTACCATTGAAGGTAATACTACTGTATGCGAATATGCTCGATCACTTTTTAATAAATACAATACTGGAAATATTAAGGCTATTAACGGATTGTTTGATGATTACCTACCCTATTTCGAGAAAAAATATCCAAAACCTGACCTAGTATTTATTGATGGGAACCATACCTCTGAAGCAACACTTCGATACTTCGATTTTTTTATAAATAAGATAAATGATGGTTTTCTGATTATCGACGATATTAACTGGTCGGACGGTATGAGAAGAGCATGGAAAGAAATACAACATGATGATAGAGCTATGGTAACCATTGATTTGTTTTTTATGGGTATTATTATAAAGCGAAAATCGATAACTCCCGGGCATTTTAAAGTTCGATATTAAATGCCTCCTATGCGATTCGGTGCTTGTTTATTAATACATCAACTGATTAGGATAAGGAAATAGCTCATATGTTTTATAATCTTCCCTGATTGTATAAAAATAATACACTAACGAAATTTCATGTACACCTTTATAATTGGTTGGCGTTCTGTTCAGCATAAAATCATAGGAATAGGCCAGTGAA
Source organism: uncultured Bacteroidales bacterium (assembly GCA_964392505.1). Lineage (GTDB taxonomy): Bacteria > Bacteroidota > Bacteroidia > Bacteroidales > UBA10428 > UBA10428. The sequence continues at coordinate 8,580 of CAYMQP010000096.1, read as the reverse complement.
AGTATTTCGTTTCTGAAACCGGCAAGGAAATTAATCGAAGCTATTCCATCAGAAAAAAAACTGCTATTAATCGCATTGTAACGCCACGAAACACCCCAGAATACTGGTTTAGTAAATGCATTAACTCCCATACCTATCACCTGAAAGGCACCTTCTTTAAAAAAGGATACTACGGGTCCTATACTGGAGTATGGTTCTATTCCTCCGTCCCTTGAAAAAATACGCTTCGCTTTTTTCCCCTTATCAAGAGGAAATAAATAACCTGCATTGCCCGCAATGAATAAAGGAGCTCGTTCTTCACTCCCCGCAAAATCAATAACAGGCCGGTTAATATTATTAACAGCCATAGATAACCAGCCTTGCCTATAATCAACAGCAAAGCCTGAAGAAAAGCCAAAATAAAAGGCTTTTTCATTTAGTGAGGGTTCACTTGTTGGATTGCCGGTATAACCATATCGATCGTACTGATCGGGGAATTTATATGAATTTACATGCGAATTAATAATGTTTAGAGAAATTCCCAGGCCACCCTTAATCCATAGTTTTTTAAAAAGTAGCAGAGTATGTGAATAATTCGATTTAATTTGAGTTTCGCTAAAAACCGAGCTACGGCGGTTTATATAAACACCAATTCCCGAACGGTGATTCAGTAGTTTATAGTCGAACGAGAAAAGAGTATTACTCACTAGAAAATTTGAAATAGTAGACTGTATTCGTTCATTCAGTTGAATTTGAGTAAACCGTGTATCGCCGGCCATGGCGGGATTATAAAATGATGATGCAGAAAAATAGTGTGACAATATATTTTCCTGCCCGATAAGTAACATAGAGCTATGCAGCAATATTAGACCTTGGAATATATTTTTAAGTGAAAATGGCTTCATTAACTAACGTATTATGGTCACTATGCCCGACCTATTGCGTGGTACACCATCCCTTCCATGATAGGTAACATGCCAGTTATAGCTGCCACTTGGTACCTTATTCCCGTCCTTTGTCCCATCCCAAGGAGGATCATCAGTAGTCATACGATAAAGTAATATACCCGAAGGTGAATAGATTGTTAATTCTATTTCATCGTACAATCCAAAAATTTCGAGATAATCGTTTATACCATCTTCATTTGGCGTAAAAGCGTCAGGAATATGAATTTCCGGAACGCAATTATTACTAACCACTACCGTTCCCGTATCGGAACAGCCATAAATATTTGACTGTATAAATGCATAACTTCCAGCGGAGTATATTTCCAGAGCATTTCCGGTAATTCCAAGTTCGGGCCAGGTTATCACTTCTTCCGGATTCGACTGAATTTCAATGAAAAGAAATTCCTCCAGTTCGAAGCAAATAGTTGTATCAATCAACTCAATGGCATCGGGAGTTTCATATACTGTTACATGAAGAATTGTCCACTCACTTGCACACTCGCTCTCCTCATCAATTAACCTTAACCATACCTCATGTTCACCAGGCTCGTTCCATCGTACATTAATAAAGGATCCGTCGCCATCAATACCTTCAACATAATCAGCACCTTCAGGAATAAGCCATTCTGCCGCAAAATTGTCCTGTTCGGCCGTATATGTTGTCTGATCCAGCTCACAAAAAATAATTTCACCCTCAATAGCTGGTTGCGGTATATTTATGATTTCGAATTCACCGTATACTGTGAGATCATGCCGGCAATTATCGTCTTCCAGGCTTTGGGTCTCAACAAAGATTGGCTCATCGACAGGAAAAGTATAGGTGTATCCATTCACAATAATTGTATCGGGTTCACCATTTATCAGACAGGTTAATATAAATGGTAACTCTCCCTCGAAATTGGCAGTTAATGGAATGAATTCATCATTATTACAGACCAAACCCCCACCGGTAAAATAAACACTCGGAGCAGGAAATAAAGCTACCATAATAGAATCATTAACATCATCGACAATTTCGTGCTCATCTCCATAGCGTACTATATAATAAATACCCTCATTAGTTAATTTAAGTGTTATATCTTCTGAAGTAGAAATAACGGTGTAAATTACACCTTCAAATTCATATTCAAGAAAAACATCTGTTTCACTGATTATTGTTATCGCTACAATTGCCGTATCGCCCTGACAAATGGTAAATTCGTGCTGCGGAATAATCAAGACCGGTGTTGATTGCCCATAACTATTTTGCATTACCAGATTAATAAGACAGAACCACAGGAATATGAAAATCAACCGGGTCTTCTTCATTAATGTGCTTTCATATGTCATATGCTTCGCTGAAATAAACATTTATTAAAACCTGTAAATATATTCTCATTAAACGCAAAACATCCATATCAGAATAAACTGGTTATGAATATATTTATAAACTTTGGGAAAAGTATATTCATGCTAACAATTTGGTCACAATATAATTAAATAAATCCGACAAAAACATTTTCTTCGCAATTGAGTTATTGTAAATAAACCTAAAAATGAAAATCTATACAAAAACTGGCGACAAAGGATCGACCGAACTTCTCCGCGGAAAACGCGTGTTGAAAAATCATCAACGCATTGAAGCATACGGTATCGTTGATGAGCTCATTGCTTTTATGGGTGTGGTTCGCGATCATATTGAGAACCAACAACTGGTTAAAGATATTATTTTTATTCAGGGCCAGCTTATGGTTTGTGCTTCCATTCTTGCAACCGATAGTGATGATAATAAACTTGATGTACCGAAACTTTCTGATACCTCTGTCGTATGGTTAGAGAAAAAAATCGACAAAATGGATGAACTATTACCTCCGTTGAAACGATTCCTTCTTCCCGGAGGACATCCTGCAGTTTCATTTACTCATGTTGCGCGTACTATTTGCCGGCGAGCTGAAAGGTTCACTGTTACCCTATCAAAAACAACAACCGTACCCAATATTATTATTAAGTTTTTCAACCGGTTATCGGATTATTTATTTATACTCTCACGCTACATTTCGCGCGAAGTTAAAGCCGGAGAAATAACATGGCAAGCAAAGTTGGATAAGTAATATAAATTTATAAATTTGCAGCACTTTTTTAATAACCTAAAATCTCATATATATGTATTGGACACTAGAGTTAGCCTCAAAACTAGAGGATGCACCCTGGCCAGCTACAAAAGATGAGCTTATTGATTTCGCCATCCGATCTGGTGCCCCGCTTGAAGTTATTGAGAATTTACAGGAGATTGAAGATGAAGGAGAAATATATGAAAGTATCGAAGATATATGGCCCGATTATCCAAGTAAAGATGACTTCTTTTTTAACGAAGATGAATATTGAGAGTGGGGACGACAAGTCCCTTTTTTATTTTCTGAAAATATCGTTCTTATCCTGAGGCCTTAGTTCATTCATCCACTTGAATCCTTTCAGAAGTAATTCGTTTATTGGAGCTTTATCGAGAGGGTATAGTACTGCATCGGGTTTGTTAAGGAAACTAATTGAATTTACTTTCCCCTCTTTAAGGAATATTATTAAATCGGAACATTCTGCTTTATTCGCACCTATTATCTCTTCTTTGTCTTTTGGATAATATACGGTCTGACCGTTGCCTTTGACATCAATCCGGTAAAGCTGGTTATTCCTGAAATGGCAGATCATATTTTTACCTTTTATCTGGTTATACTTAGTGGTATCCTCCATATTTACTATAAATGAAGATCGATACAGATACATGGTTTTAGGTTTGCGATTTTCGGTGGCGATTTCAATAAACTCAGCTGTAATCTGGTTTTCCTCAAACCATAGTGCAGGTTCATCGTACAGTCGTATCACAGAATCGGCAAGACAATACGACATGGAATCGCACTTTCCCTGCATATCACTTTTATAAATCCTTACTCCATAATAGGCTTTAATATATTTAACTCCGGCTGTATCAACTTCCGATAGAAGTGTATCGGCATGCAGATACAAAGAATCCTCATCGGAGGAAACCTGAATGAATTGTGCTTTTTCAGTTAATTGTGCATAATCGGTATTTTCAAAATAGATACCCCGGTTACCCCTCAGTATAACGTTTTCGTCCTTATCGACAATTTCGACATTATTAATTGCCCTTCCGTACCCGGTATGTTTTTCGTAGTATAAGCTATCGCCCCGAACAGTTTGTTTTGTATTCTGAACCAGCGCATTTTGATTCAACTGCGAAACGTCAGTTTCAGTATTATACCATCCTCTTTCGCAATATATATAGCTGCTATCACTGATAATTTCGGTAGGCCCCAGAAAATAGGTAATGCTAGTTTCAGTATTGTATTTCATTCGATCGGAAAAGATGGTATAATCGGGATTTACGACTTTTACACTATCCTGAAAATCGAATACATCGGATCGGGTATAGTAGTATCCGATTTTACTCTCCAGATGATTATTCTGGTTTACAATATCGGCATGATCGGTATAATAACCAATGCCATCAGCGATGTTGTAATCCAAAGCATCGGTAGTAAGTGTAGTTTCTCCATTAATAAGTTTTACATTGTTTCGTACATGGGCAATTTTTGTATTACCATCGTAAAAAAGAAAATCACCGTATAAGTGCAAGGTATCGCCCTGATTGATGTAAATATTACTATAAGCATCGAGTGAATTCCGTTTAGAATAGAAGTAAGCACTATCGCAATACATTCGGGTACCCTGATGCTGGAATATAACATTACCTAGTAACCGCTTTGTATCCTTACCCAGCTTTGCGTCGACCTCGGTAAGTGCGGCGGAGAACTGAACCCTGGCTTCCTTTTGAGCAAAGGAGGTTAAACCAAGGAAGCATGAGAAAAAAAATATACTGGCAGCTCGTAATATGGCAGAGCCGACAGAATAGCTTGTACATATTGATTTTACTGCCATCCCTTTATTCGGAAACTACAACCGGAATATGGCTTACTGATCCTGATATAGGTAGTCTTTATCTTGTCTTCAATCCATTCATCAACAACTTCGTTCTGCTTCACTTGCGAAGTCATTTGCTTTAGCAATTCATAATCCTGTTTAAGATTTGCTTTATGGGGTTCTGTTTTTGATTTAAGGCGCACTACTTTATACACCATATTACCTTTATCATCCGTCGATTCATAATATTCAGATATCTCACCTACTTTCAGATCACGAATAATATAGTATTCTTTCGTTTCAAACTGATCTAATTTAAAACGTGTATTACCCGTATACGGATTAACCATTAAACCTCCATTGAGTCTGGAATCCTCATCCTGTGAATAACGCATGGCTGCCTGCTCAAATGTCAGTGAATCAATACGTACCAGGGTAATAATACTATCGATCTTTTGAAAAGCGGCCTCTTTGGCATCGAAAGAAATTTTTGGTTTCATAAGGATATGGCGAGTATGAACCCGGTCTTCATGCCGGTCGAGAAGCTGAATAATGTGATACCCAAATGCCGATTCAATTATTTTCGATACCTGTCCCTTTTTGAGTGCAAATGCAGCTTTGGCATAAGCTGGATCAAGATCGGCTTTGGTAGCCCAGCCAATATCGCCTCCGTGCGGCGCCGAAGGTCCTTCGGAGTATAAAACTGCCAAGGTGGCAAAATTATCCCCCTTAATGATACGTTCGCGAAGCCCGAGCAGTTTTTCCCTTACCTGGAACTTTGCTTCTTCGCTGGTAGAAGGATATATCATAATCTGGTTGATTTCAACCTCAGCATCGATATATGGAATACTATCGTCGGGCAAGCTGTTATAAAACGACCGTACCTCCCAAGGTGTAATGGTTAGGTTGGCAGTAATTTCTCGACGCATCATTTGCATAAGTATTTGATCGTGAACAGCATCACGCATATCCTCCTTTATTTCAATAATCGACTTTCCAAAATATTCAACCAACCGTTCTTCAGTACCAATTTGACTTACAAAATAATTAATACGATCGTTGAGTTCCATTTCAACCTGACCCTCTTCAACCACCAGACTATCAACCTCGGCCTGGTTTACCAATAGCTTTTGTGCCAGCATGTCTTCAAATATTTGACATTTCGATGGTATGGGCTTCACTCCCTGAGCCATGAGCTGCATGTATTGATCTTCGATATCGGAATACAGAATCTGGTTCTTGCCAACAACACCAACTATTTCATCAATAATAACCGGTTGACCAAATACAGCAGTTGAAATTGAAAATAGCAATATGAGACTAAAAGTTATTTTTATAATTTTCACTGGCTATAAATTATATAGTAAAAACCTGGCCCGCACTAATTGAACTAATTATACATCACAAAATTTCCATGATTTAATGCATCGTTGTAAATATTAGCTTCCAACTCCTGAATAAGCTGTATTTTTCTTTTGTTTAACAAGATACTTTTAATATCCTCCCGTACAAGTTCCAATGGTGTCACGGAGCCTTCAAGACAGTGATCACTAATTTTCAGAAAATAATAATATGTTGAATCCATAATCTCATAGGACTTTCGCCATTGAAGGATACTTTCAGGACGTGTGTATATTTTAGGCATTTCCTTGAGGATCTCATCGAAGTATTTCCAGTTTTCCTCGAAATAATCAAATTTCGTAGCATTGTTATAGCAATATTGCTCCATCTTTTTAATATTTTCTGGATCATCGGATCGATACCATGAACGAATCCTGTATATTTCCGGAGCTGATCGGGGAACCTGAATAAATATACCTTTCAAAAGATTATTGTTCAGTATAAAATTAGATGAATAATTATTATAATATTCTTCGATATCCTCTTCTGCAATAGTAGTATCAAGCTTCTCTGCAATATAACTTTGTTCATATTTAAAAATCACTAATGAAGTCCGGTAATCTTCAATCTGTCTCTCAACATCTTTCTCTTCCGGGGTAAGGTATTGTTCAGCCTGGAACAATAGTAACTGATTTCTAATCCATTTATCGATATGATCCTTTACAATCAGCAGGCTGTCTTCAAATGAAAGACCTGATGGAACAATTTCCTGAAGCTGGGAGACATATAAATATTTATCATAAACTTTAGCCACAGGAATATCGTTGGCTTTTTTTCTGGATTCCAGGCATCCGGCCAGTAATGCAATAGAAAGTAAGAAAGTTAAATACTTCATTATAATATTGCTTACTCAATTAATTGATGTAGACTCCTCCTGCTCTCTGATCCTATTGAATACTTCCTCATTTACTTTAATAGTATACTTGGCTCTGAGATCATCAATCCAAAGTTTTTCGAGATAGGTTTGATAATCGGCTGTATAGAGTCCCCTGGCATCGCTCAGTACTTTTGTTTGCGGAGGCAAAATTGCATCGACATAGTATAATACAATATTATCCTTATCGAGTGTAACACGATTTGTCTTGGGCTTCCATGGGATAGAATCGGCAATAGCGTTATCGCCTTTCTCGTACTTGAGTTCAACAAAATTGATACAGGAAATTGTATCATCCGGGCATATAATATTTGAAATATCCTGTGCAGTTAATCCTTTCTTCCTTCTTGATTTCGCTACTTTCAGCAGTTTATCGGTAAGTGTACTATCGGTATATGTGTATTTGGTGAGCACAATCCGGGTTTCCCACTGATATTTCTGGGGTAGCTCATCATAAAACTTCTGAAGCCCTGCACTATCTTCAACAGCCTTACGCCAAACCATATCTTCTGTCAGGTTAAATAGCAGAATTCCATCGTGATATTCTTCCAGTAAATGTTTATACTCAGGATACTTTGAAGGAAGCTGTGCAATTTCGTAATTCTTAATCTGCTCATCGATAAATTCATTGATTTTACCATAAACTGCACTAAGCAAGGGCGTTCTTTTACTGTATCGACGTATAGAAGCCAGGTATTGTGCAACATCATATTGTGTGTAAGTACTATCGCCAATAGAAAAAACCGGTTTCAACATGTTTTTTGCCACATCGGCTTTCCAGCTTCCTTTATATAAGCTGCTATCAACTATCTCAAATAGTGTATCAATGTTTTCATCATAGAATTTAAAACCGTATTCTTTCTTAATTCTGTTTAAAATCTGGGCTTCAGTAAGATTGCGCACATAGCTGTTTTGGAAAACATTTTTCCTCAGATTCTCATCATCTCTTTCGTATTGTGGAGCAGGTTTAAATTGTTCAGGCCGGATTATATGGAAACCATACTGTGTTTGCACTGGTTGGGAATACTGGCCCGAGTCGAGAGAAAAACAAGCATCTAAAAGCGCATCGGGAGCATTCCCGCTGCGCAACCATCCGAGTCGTCCACGTCTTCTTGCAGAGGCACGATGCTCAGAGTATTTGACAACTACACTATCCCATGGTACACCATTTTGAAGTGCGTTATAGGCTTCGTTAATCTTCTTTCTAGCAGCTTCTATTTCCAATTCGGTCGGATTCTTTGGTGTACCTACTAATATATGCGAAGTAAGAACTTCTCCACGGTTCTTTCTTCTACCATTTACCTTTATAAGATGATATCCGTACTCAGTTCGCACTGGCATAGATATCTCTCCGACAGGAGTGCTGAAGGCTGCATTCTCGAAAGGATACACCATACGTAAAACAGTGAACCAGCCCAGATCTCCTCCGATAAGATTTTCGGGATTGGGCGATTCATCTTTTATAAC
>CAYMQP010000095.1:0-12567 GCA_964392505.1 uncultured Bacteroidales bacterium | reverse complement strand
TTACCTTCGACTTAGCATAAGCAGTAAGCGGATTTAAATCGGAGATTTCAATTCTGGCAGCTTCTTCGGCAAAACCATAAACACTGCAGCTAGAAGCAAAAACCATATTTTTTACTCCCTGTTTCTTAGCCTTTTTGGCAATATCAATAACCGACTTGTAATTTACATCGAGTGTAACAGCTTCAAATTTATTGCCTATCGGATCGTTTGATATGGCGGCCAGTTGAATTACTGTATCAACTCCTTCAAGAAGTTCTTCGGGAAAATTCCTGACATCGCCAAATATTTGTTGATTTAAAAATATTTCGGGAGAACTTGTTTTATTAGTTAATTGACTAATGAAGTAGCCAATGTCATAGCCAATTAAATAAGCTTTTGGGTATGTCTTTCTCAAGAGTTTAATAAGTTCAGACCCAACATAACCAAGGTTACCGGTTACTAGAATTTTCATATGAAACTAATTTTTATATAATGATTAAATGTTATCAGACCAGATTTTCCATGGTGGTTTTTCACTATTCCACATATCTTCAAGAACATTTTTATCTCTGAGCGTATCCATGGGCATCCAGAAGTCATCATGTTTAAAAGCAGCCAGTTTTCCTTCTTTTGACAATTTCTCCAGCGGCGATTTTTCAAATACGGTTGAATCACCTTCGATATATTCAAATATATCAGGTTCTAAAACGAAAAATCCACCATTGATCCAGGCAGAATTTTCATCTTTTGGTTTCTCCCGAAAGTTTGAAATAAGGTTTTGGTCAGCAGTAAGTGAGAAAGTACCAAATCTTCCTGGTTCCTGAACTGCCATTAGGGTAGCGATTACTTTCTGGTTATTGTGAAACTCGATCAATTCATCGATGTTTACATTACTAACTCCATCGCCATAGGTCATGCAAAACCTTTCATTGCCAATATATTCTTTGACTCGTTTTAATCTTCCACCTGTCATTGAATTAAAACCTGTATCAACCAGTGTAACTTTCCAATTTTCCGACTGATTATTAAGTATTGACATCGTATTGTACTTAAGGTCGAATGTAACATCGGACTGATGGAGAAAATAATTGGCAAAATACTCTTTTATTATATACCCTTTATACCCTAGGCATATTATAAAATCAGTAATATTATAGTGCGAGTATATTTTCATAATATGCCATAGTATAGGCTTTCCTCCAACTTCAACCATAGGTTTTGGGCGCACTCCGCTTTCTTCACTGATTCTTGTACCGTAGCCTCCGGCCAGTATTACTGCTTTCATTTTTTTTAGAAATTATTCAATAATACGATTGAAAATTCTGGCGTCAAAACTACATAATTGTTCCCCATTATTCCAATTTAGAATCTTTATTTTTATAAATGTCTCGATTCATTAGATGAATAACAGGGCTCGCATAATAAGCATTAATTTTGATCCCAGAATCACTTTACTATTTTTTAATCTTAATCTAGGATGAAATCAGGTTTTGGACTCCTGGGTTAATAAAATTAAAATTTGGACGAATCAATCCTTAAACAGATGCATTTGTTTCCCTTGATAGTGTGTTTTTACTTAAAGAATGAATTACTTCACTCCATGCAGCAATTTATTGATCTGCTTGGAGAGGATAATAAGCAAAATCCCTATGCCCACAGTTATCAGTCCTGTTTTAGTAAATACATTGAGATAAATACCATAGGTCTCTGAAGCCGGAGGAATGATAGCTCCTTCTTGTCCTGCACCGGTAAGTTCAGCTAATACAGCAGCAAGATAGTTTGCAGCTGCCCATGATAAGAACCACGCCCCCATCATGGTTCCCGCCATATTCTTTGGCGCTAGTTTGGTTACCATTGATAGACCAATAGGTGAGATAAATAGTTCTCCTGTAGTGTGGAATAAGTAAAGTAATACCAATGTTATCAAAGGCATGAGATAATCTTTAGCAAATAATGATCCAAGCCGTACCATGAGAAAACCCAAACCAAGTTGTATGATGGCAAAACCGAACTTCATCGGTATACTGGGATTCCGCTTTATTTTATCGAGCCATATCCACATAACAGAAAATATCGAGCCGAAGACTAGTATATAAAAAGGATTAAAAAATTGTGTTGTAGGCGCACCCATTTCCCATCCGCCTATCATACGGTTGACATTTCTTGATGCAAATACAGTAAGTGAAGTCCCTGCTTGTTCAAAACAACTCCAGAAAACCACATTAAATAGCAGTAGGATTACAAATCCTATCATCCTGTGCAAAAGAATTTTACCGCTTTTTATCCCAGCAGTCATCAGAGCATATACAACAAATATTGCGGTGGCGATTAACAAGTACTTAACAATTTCGTTAAATCTTATTAATAAATAAACAATAGGAATGGCAGCTATTAACGCCAATATAACAAGATGAAACTGCGTAAAGGGGCCAAACATTTTACTATGTAATTTTCCCGGATTAGGAGGTGTAATTTTATCAGCGAAGGATTTGTTTCCAAAACCAAAGATCAGTGATCCGGCCAACATTCCAAAGCCTGCAAGGGCAAAACCATAATGATACCCAAGTTTTACTCCAACCTCAGCTACAAGAGTCGTTGCTAGAAGTGCTCCAATATTTATTCCGATATAGAAAATAGTAAAACCTGAGTCGCGCCGGGGATCATTTTCACCATATAATTTCCCAACAATGGTTGATACATTGGCTTTGAATAATCCGTTTCCGACAATTAAAGAACCCATACCAAAATATAATAGATGTTCACCTCCTCCTACTATCAAAAATTCTCCTATCGACATTAATATACTACCGATTATTACAGCATATTTGTATCCAAGGATCCTGTCTGCAATTCTACCTCCGATAACCGGGGCAGCATATATAAGAGCCGTATAGGCTCCATATATTAGATAGGACTGTTCTTCCGCTTTCGCAATAATATTGATAAGATAGAGAACCAGAAGTCCACGCATTCCATAGTAACAAAATCGTTCCCACATTTCGGAGAAAAAAAGTACTGCAAGACCTTTTGGGTGTTTTCCGAATAGAGCCATAGATAAAAGTTTATCAGGTTTAATTTTATTTTAATTAATTCTGATGTATGTTTGATGGTAAGCAACAAATATAGAAGAATTTTTAGATTAGTATGAAATAAATACATTTCGAGCCCTTATTTTTGTATAACTGAACCTGTAGCATGAAGTTATTTACCACAGATAAAATCCGGCTGGCCGATGCCTATACAATCTCAAACGAACCTATTGACTCTATCGACTTGATGGAGCGTGCAGCCTCCCAACTTTGTGAATGGATCACCAATCGATTTAAACCAACTGATACCTTTAAAATATTTGCCGGTACCGGTAATAACGGTGGCGATGCTTGGGCACTGGCACGATTATTATGGAATGCAGATTTTCAAAATATTTCGTTTTATCTTCTGAATATCAGGAAAAAACTTTCGACCGATTCAGAAATTAACCGAAAACGATTTAACGATCTGGCTCCCGATAAGATCAAGCTTATAAATTCCTATAAGGATTTTCCTAAGATTAAGGAAGGAGATATAGTAATCGATGGATTATTTGGTACGGGTTTAACGCGACCTTTAGAGGGATTGGCAGCCGAACTGGTGCATCATATAAATAAATCAAATCCTGCAAGTATTATTTCCATTGATATACCAAGCGGATTATTCGGGGAAGATAACTCTAAGAATATATTGGATAATATTGTACGTGCTGATTATACACTTACGTTCCAATTCCCGAAACTCTCTTTTTTCTTTGCTGAAAATGAAGAGTTTGTTGGAGAATGGATTATACTGCCCATTGGATTACATCCTGAATTTATCAACCAGGAAGAAACACCTTTTCATTATACGGAAATTAATGATGTTCGGTCCTTATTAAAAAAACGCTCCAGGTTTTCACATAAAGGAACATACGGTCATGCTCTGCTAATAGCCGGAAGTTATGGCATGATGGGAGCTTCTGTGCTTGCTGCCAGGGCAGCAATTAGAGCCGGTACTGGACTTTTAACAACACATGTACCACGTCTGGGTGTGGAAATCATGCAAACCGCCGTTCCGGAATCGCTTGTTAGTATTGATGAATCGGATATTATTTTTAGCGAATCGCCTAGACTCGATAAATATACCGCTATTGGTGTTGGGCCCGGACTTAATCAGAAATCAAACTCGAAAAAAGGATTACTCAAAATGCTTGTCGAAGCAAAAGCCCCTTTTCTGGTTGATGCCGACGGTTTAAATATGCTTGCCACTATTAATAATTGGCTTAAATATCTTCCGGAGAATACCATTTTAACACCGCATCCTAAAGAGTACGAGAGGCTTTTTGGTCAATCAGCCAATAGTTATGCCCGACTTGAACAGCAAATGCATATATCCAAAAAGCACAAATGCGTTATTGTATTGAAGGGTGCTCATACCTGTATTACCGACCCTGAAGGACAGATCTGGTTCAACAGCACAGGTAATCCGGGGATGGCGAAAGGTGGAAGTGGCGATGTACTCACAGGCTTGATACTTGGATTACTGGCGCAAGGATATTCTGCTATCACAGCCTCCATGCTGGGTGTATTTATTCACGGAATGGCCGGGGATATGGCAGCCTCTGAAAAAGGTGAATACGGTCTGATTCCTTCGGATATTATTTACAATTTAGGCAATGCTTTTCGCATAATTGAAAAAACTACCTAAGCATGAAAAGAATTATATTACTGCTTATCTACTGCTTTATTCTTTCCTGCAGTACACCGGAAAAAATTGTGGTTACCAACATCCACGATCTTGCTGCTCATAAACCCAACAGCTATATTTATTCCATACCTCGCACCCGTATTGCTATTACTATTTCAGCTATACGATATGTTATTTTTCCCGGACCCTATAACGAATTTGCCGACAAATATTTAGGAATTGAAGGTGTACCTTCATTATCCAAATCTGAGTGGGAAATTCATGCTGTAACTATTACTCCAGTTATTGAATCCGACCCGGAATACTATTTTTCCATTCAAACTAATAATCCTACTTATATATTAGACAGGTTGCTTGAATTGTCTGCTGTAGGTCTTATACTGAAACCCGACAGTTTTATATCGTTTCTTGATTTTTCATCAAGCTTCGACGATATTCCGGAACCGATTCATTTTACCGATTTATCAGTAAAAAGAAATTATAAAGAGGAATTACCTGATCGGGAAAGCAGAAGAACAGGTACTTCAGTCCCAATTGATATGCCCGTAATAAAACAAAAAGAAAAAGTAAAATCGAAAGAGGAAAAAGCCAGGGAAGCTGCCGATTTTATTATTAAGATCAGAAAAAGACGATTTAAACTACTGGCCGGTCAGTATGATGTGTTTCCTGAGGGACAGGCGTTGGAAACCAGTATCAGGGAATTGAACGCACTTGAGAAAGAATACCTTTCACTATTTATCGGCAAAACTTATTCCGATACGATAAAACGGACGTATTTTTATGCGCCGCAGAGTGGTCAAGACCTTGAGCGCAATGTATTTTGCCGTTTTTCTGATGAAACAGGCTTTTATGAAGCTACAAGTGCCAGCGGACGACCTCTTGTACTGGAGTTAAAAAATCTGCAATTTACCGATGGATTAAAACAACTTCAACTTCCTTATGGCGGAACGAGCTATGAAAATATAATTCTTTACCGGATACCTGATAATGCATCAGTTAAAATCTTTTATGGAAGCAACACAATACTTGAAGCTGAAACAAAGATTTATCAGTATGGCTCGTTTGTACCTTATTATCTTCCCAAGAATAAGTAGAATTAAGATGGGTAATAGTTCATTATTGTCTTTACTTAAAAATTTTATTATAAACCTCCTGCTTTTTCTGGTAATGTTATTGGTTACCAATAGTTGTGAGAAATGGAAATATGAACAGTTTACTTTTACATCGTTGGAATTTCCTTTCGAGAATCCAGCCGATATTAAACGTCTGGCAGGTTTTGGAATTCCTAACTGGAGCGGTACCGAACCTCATAATGGAATCGATTTGATTATATATGAGCATTTATCTAGCACTTCACTTGTTTCGCCAGTAAAAGGCACCATCCGTAAAATAGAAATAAGAGAGAATCCTTTTTCACATCCTGAAGGGCAATTGATACTTTCTGTTGAGATATATATCAACAAAAGTTATCAAGTACATATGGTAATTGAGCCTGGTACAGCCGATAATGAAATAAAATCAAACCAAATTAATGCATTACAGGTAAAAGAAGGTCAAGTTATAGAACAGGGAGAGATTATTGGTGAATTACTTGTAGGAGAGATGGGATATCCCCATTTACATTTTATGATGCAAAAAGATGACGAATGTGTATGTGCTTACAACTATTCTTCATCTATAGCAAAAGAGATATTTAATGAGATTATTGAAACCAGGGAGAATAATTCATTCTATAATGGAGATATTTGCGGTGGGTATGAATAAGATAATCGGTTCTTTAGTTTACTGTTTAAATTGACTACTTTATCGTATCCGTTATTTTTTATTTGCAGAAAGGCTACCTGACTGACTTTTATTTTGAGTATATGATGTGGTTTTTGAAACTGAAGATGTAGCCTGTATCGATATGGAAGCGGGCTGATAAACCGAACTTCGAATTGTTGAACTAAAATAAGGGACTCGTTTAGAAGAACTTGAGGTATTTCTGTGGTTATAGTTATTAGTCGTTTCTGTAAAAGTGTTATTAAATAGTGAATGTTCAGGCAGGGGATATTCGGAATGCATTTTTTCCATAGCATGCAACCTTTTTTGCATTTTTATCGCTTTTTCTTCAGTATAGGGCAGCGATCGGCAGCTTTGCATACGGTTTGCACCGATATTGTATATTCCCAGATCAATTATAACCATCGACGGATAATAATTACCCCGATAGTTACGCGCTATATAGCGTGCCATACCAAGGTCGTTTTCGGCTAAGTAATAATATTCATAAAGTAGCGGAGACTCAAACCAATACCAGTATCTTTTTGTAAACCAGTAGTAATAATCGGCCCAGCTTGTTATAGGGTAATATTCATCCTGGTATTCAAAAAATGTAGTTCCCTCATAGGCTATTGACAGTGAATCGCTTTTAGGTCCATATCCAAGTATCAGGGGTTGAGGACTAAGCATAAATGTTGTTGGGTTCGACCAGTCGTAATAAGCAACTTTGTATAAAAACTGAGCCGAACTTATTAATGTAAAAAATAAACCGATAAGAATGAATAGAATTCTTTTCATAATTGTTAGATTATTATCAATACAATTAAAGCAAAAATTATGCCCAATAGAACTTTTTGAAGTATTTTTTAATTACCAATATCTATAAGGAGGGGATTCTTTTTTGCCAATATCCACGTATGTATTATTTGTTTCTTCGGTAAGAATGGAGGCTGGAATCTGTCACGCCAGTTTATAATATAAAATCAGACAGTAATTTAATATTGCACTGGTGATACTAATTTATGTCCAATAACACCGGATCACTTAGAATTTGTTTTCCTCCTTTGTAAAAAAACCAGGCACTTATAGTCATGAGCAGATGACTGATGTCGAAATGGGTAAACCAGATACTAATACCCCATTTGTTCATAAAAACCAAAGCTGAAAGTGCTGCAAAGGCAACGGCTATAAGGAATATTCTGCTACCTTTTGTCCGTTGTTTCCAAAATACATATAAATTAAAACTGGTTACTACTATTAACAAGCCATAAGCAGCATGCACCTGTACAAAGAAAAAGTTGAGTGTGCTGAAAGTAATAGTCATAAAAGTGATAAACTCCAAAATGTTCAACCATGAAAAGAATTTACCGATCTTAGGATTTATAATAGGCCGGGCATATTCGATAGAGGCCCTCTCGACAAGCATAATAGAAAACATACTGATAAGCCATGCAGGCAGTTTCCAGGGCGAAACCTCCAGGGTAATATCGATAGATTTTTCAAATGCATACAGGAAACCATGCCCAAGCAATCCACCAATACCGGTAGCAAGGGCCATGGTCAGAAAATAGTATTTCAAATATGAATGTACCTTATTATTTGTTTTATGATGATTAAGTTTTACAAAAGCATAAAAGCACATAACCGAAACCAGTAAATCGGTAATTACTGTGACAGGCTCATCTACACGGATGCCAACAATGAAAATGGAAGGCTGTTTAAACTCCATAAGGAAAAATATTATTTATACGCATATATTGCTTTCGATGGTGTTAAATATGTCTGATTTATTTTCAAAGGTTGGAAAAGGCTTACAATCATCAATCCACATAATTTCGGTTATTTTTCATCCATTAATGAATAATTCCGCGAAGATTATACAAAAACTGAAGAAAAAAAAGAAGCAAATGCAGAACCTATAATTTTCCGTACATTTCTGTTTATAATTCTGTATCAGATTAATGAAGTTATTATATAACTTAAATTTCTTATTAACTTAATTATATAAAACTTTAATTATGCGACATAACAAATACATACCCATATTGATTATTATAATAAGTTTTGGTTTATTGCTTATGAGTTTTCTGGCATGTGATTCAGATTCAGAAGAGGAAGCTCAGTATCCTAACGTTTCTCGTGCAGAAAGTTTACCTGATGATATAGTAAAAAGAACTCCGGAAACCGATTTGTTTCCTCCTATTTTGCTTTCCAGCGAATGGGAAGTTCCTGTCCCGGTTGGGCTTCCTGTAAACACGGCCGGAGCAGAAGATTCGCCATTTATTCCTGCCGACAGGGATGAGCTATATTTCTTTTTTACTCCCGATGTAAGAATTCCGGTCGAAGAACAGGTGCTTGACAGTGTAACAGGTATTTATGTTTCGGCTTATATTAATAATACTTTTTCGGAACCAGAAAGAGTATGGCTACAGGATCCTGGAAAATTAGCATTGGATGGAGCTGAATTTATAGAGGGGAATAACATGTTATTTGTTACTACCAGGGAAGGTTATACCGGACTTCACTGGTTCAGGGCAGAATTCATCGATGAGGAATGGACCAACTGGCAGAATGCCGACTTCAATTCCGATTTTGAAGTAGGAGAATTACACGTACATGGCGATGAACTATATTACCATTCTTACCGCTCGGGTGGAGAGGGTTTACTCGATATTTGGAAGTTAACTTTAATTGATAATGAGTGGCAGAATCCTGAAAATGTTGAGGGTGTTAATTCATCCGATGATGAAGGCTGGCCTTATATTACATCGGATGGAAATGAATTATGGTTTAACCATATGTATGAGGGAACACCCGGTATTTTCAGAGCGGTAAAACAATCGGGTGAATGGCAGGAACCGGAATTAATTATTTCGCAGTTTGCCGGTGAACCCACACTCGATAAGGCTGGGAATATTTTCTTCGTGCATCATTTTTATGAAAACGGTGTAATGATTGAAGCAGATATATATGTTGCTTATAAGAAATAGAGCTTTAGTTGGATAAGAATGGAGATTTATAGCCGTTCCTCCAAACTTCCCATGAGGTGGTTTTATAATAATCACCTCCGATAAATTTTATGATTTCATCGAAGGGTTTGGCCTGAACATATCCCTTCTGAACGTGGATGATCTGTACCTTTTCATCGAGAAAAACAATTGAGGGATAACTCATCTGATAATTAAGTAACGCCGCGGCAAGTTCATGATAGCCCCTTACTCCCTGGGCAACAAATTTGAATGTTATTTCATTGAAATGAATATCCTCTTTCTGTTCGGCATTGAGTTTTACAGGATAGTATCTTTTATTCAGATAGCCACTCACGATACTGTCGTTGAAAGTATTTTTATCCATTACCTTACACCAACCGCACCAGTCGGTATAAACATCGACCATTATTTTACGCGGTTCTTTTTTATTTAATTCGATTGCGTCTTCGAAGGTGTACCAGTGCACTTTCTGTGCTTCAACCGAGAGCGATACGATTAAAAATCCAATAAGTATTAACTTCTTTACCTTCATTTTTTATTTTGAAATCACATCTTCTAGAAACGCAAAATAACAATTTTTTGTTTCATATGCTTGTTAATACCCTGTTAAAGAATGTAAATTCGTAATTTCTCAATAAAAATAATTATGACGAAAGAAATTCTTGAACTTGCACCGACCATTATCTGGAAACATTTTTATAATCTTACCCGTATTCCTCGGCCTTCAGGACACGAAAAACAAGTTATTGAACATATCAGACAATTTGCTGAAGCACTGAGTTTTGAGAATAAGATTGAAAGTTCAGGTAATCTAATCATTAGGAAGAAACCTTCTCCCACTAAAGAAAAGGCAAAGAGAATTATACTCCAGGCTCATGCAGATATGGTACCACAAAAAAATTCGGATAAGATTCATGATTTTCTCACCGATCCTATTGAAGCAATCATCGATGGAGATTGGGTAAGAGCAAACCAGACTACCCTGGGTGCCGATAATGGTATTGGTATTGCAGCCATACTTGCCGTTTTCGAGTCGAAGGATATTCAGCATGGTCCGCTGGAAGCTCTTTTTACAATAAGCGAAGAAACCAATATGAATGGGGCTTTCGGACTAGATGAAAACGATTTGAATGGTCAGATTCTCTTGAATCTCGATTCGGAAGATGAAGGTGAATTATATATCGGGTGTGCTGGTGGAGTTGATCTGAATGTAAGCTGGTCATACAAAACAAAAGATTCTCAGAATGGAGCTGGTTATAAAATTTCACTTTCCGGTCTGAAGGGAGGTCATTCGGGCATCGATATTAATCTTGGGAGAGCCAATGCCAATAAATTAATGGCTGAGATTCTAGATAATCTTGCAGCAGAGGTTAAATATCAGTTAATTGATTTTTCGGGTGGTAATTTGCGAAATGCTATTCCACGCGACGCAGAAGCCACCATTATTATAGATGATAGTGAGGAAGAAAAACTTAAAACATTTCTGATACATGTTCAGGACGAATTGCAAAATCAATATAATGGAATAGAGGGAACCATTATACTAGAATATAAACCTTTTTATTCGAATTTATCAGGCATGGATTATAACGATCAGGTGAAACTCTTATCATTATTAATGAATTGTCCAAATGGAGTTATCGCTATGTCGGAGAGTATCCCCGGCGTAGTTCAGACTTCGAATAATCTGGCGATTGTTAAAACACAGCAGGGCAGGGTAGAAGTGAAAACATTGCTCAGAAGCGCTGACGATAGTGAAAAAATGAAAGTTGCAGAACAGATTAAGAACCAATTCACAGACAACGGTGCAGCAGTTGAATTATGTAATGACTATCCGGGCTGGTTACCAAATATGAATTCGGATGTCTTGCACAAAGCTAAAGCAACTTATATGAAAATATTTGGTAATGAACCAAAAGTTAAAGTAATTCACGCCGGATTGGAATGTGGTATAATTGGTGGTAAATTGCCTGGACTGGACATGATTTCATTCGGACCCACTATTCGTCACCCTCATTCACCTGATGAAAAAGTACATATCGGATCGGTAAATAAATTCTGGATATTCCTGAGAAGTCTACTCGAAGCTTTCGATTAGGCTATTGCAGGTTAGCCGGTTTTGGATTTTGCTTTTTCCCTATGCAGGGAGGCATCGCTTACTGCAGCCATTTTGTTAGTATCCATTTTTATACCCAGAAACTGCTGAACTTTCTCAGCAGTTTCCAGTGGTTTTTCAATGGCGTCGATATGGTTAATGTATAGTACTGAAGCATTATGGTTGGATTTCAGCCAGTTATTAGCATTAAGTAACTGGTTTTTGAAAGCCATTTCAAGTCGTGTTGGGTAGATATCTTCTTTATGTTTTCCCTGGCGAACCAACATTTTATGCTGTGAACGCACTACTTCTGTCAGATCGCGAAGCATAAAAATTACTTTATAATTATACTTGGCAGGCAAATGTGGAAGAAGGTGTGAAATAATTTTAACAGCTTTTCCGGTTGCCTGAGGAAGCCATTTTTTATCACGTCGCAAACTCTTTACCGATTCGTGTTCGTAGTATCCTTTTGGATTACTTTCGTCGGCAATTCTTTTATTATCGGTAAAAATCGGAATACCTCCCTTATCAAGCATTTGCATTATAAGTGATGTTCCTGATCGAGGAAGCCCTGATACTACTATTATGGGATTATCCAGCTCAATTATTTTCGATTGCAGTTCGCTCAATTCAGGATATTCCTGCAATTCCTCTTCTTCCGATTCGATGATGTTCTTCTTTTCAAAAAATTCCTTATGCTTTGTTGCAGCTTCGGGTTTATTAAGCTGGTTGTCATAAATATCAATTAACTTATTTCGTGCACTACCAAAATTGGGAATTATTTTAAGACATACTTCGAAAGCATTGGCAGCATGTTCATAATCTTCGAGCGACAGTAAAGCTTCGCCCAAATGATAATGTGCCATGGGGTGATAGTAATTCAAACCTATAGCATCGAGCGCGGCATTGGCAGCTTCCACATATTTTTTCTGTGCCAGGTAAACCAGTGCCAATCCATTGTATGACATGGCACTTTCGGGATTGAACTGTAATAATTCATGATAACATTCCTCTGCTTGAGCA
>CAYMQP010000094.1:0-12653 GCA_964392505.1 uncultured Bacteroidales bacterium | reverse complement strand
TATATAGGCATACTCTTCCTTATCTTCGGGAGAGTGGAACAGGCATAGCTTAACTGTGGCTGCATGCTCACTGAAAATTGCAAAATTCACTCCGTTACCATCCCAAGTGGCTCCTAGCGGGTAGGGCTTCCCCGGAAGAACCTGTCCGGTGTACTTCTCCATTAATTATTGCGCTTTCTTTGATTAAAAATAAACACGTTTGATTTCACTATTACCTCAAATGTATTCATTTTATAGTTTCCATTCATAAGCATTTGATAAGTGGTGAAAAATTTGGTTCCAATAGTGTTTTTTATTGACTCTTTGTTTTTTTTTCTGAAATTTATTATCAGAAAAAATATTCCGGTTGAAAATTCGGAATTTATCAAATAACTTATTATTCCGAATTCATTAGCTCAGCTATATTTCATCCGGAATGTTATTAATAATGAAAAAGAAAGCAATGGAAGTAAAAAATACTTATCGAAGCGCTGGAGTGCTGATGCATATAACATCACTGCCGGGCAACTATGGTATAGGCGACTTTGGTCCGGAAGCTTACCGTTTTGTTAGAAAGTTAAAACAGGCAGGACAACAATACTGGCAATTACTACCGTTGAATCCTATTGAAGAAAGCAAGGGTTTCTCACCCTATAGTCCGCTGTCGGTTTTTGCTGGAAATACATGGTTTATTAATCCTGAAATGCTCCTTAGCCAAAGGTACATGTTAAAACTTCCTCCCATTGAGCCGGTCAAATCGACCCGAAAAGCCAACTATTCAAAGGCTGTTGAAATTAAAACAACACTTATTGAAGAAGCCTTTAATTATTATCGGAATCATGGAACTCCCCGGGTCAGGAACCAGCTTCAGCGTTTTTGTGAAAAGGAAGCTTACTGGCTCGACGATTACGTACTGTACCTGGCGCTAAAAAAGGAACAAAAAAAGCCCTGGTTCCAATGGCCGGCTGAGCTGCGTAATCGAGATCCTGAGGTTATACAAAAAGCCCGGAAAACATATGAATATGAAATAGAACGTGAGAAATATGCCCAGTTTCTCTTCAGCAGGCAGTGGCTGGCATTGAAAACTTATTATAACGAAAATGGTATTCGTATCATTGGCGACATTCCCATTTATACCAGTCACGACAGTGCCGATGTATGGGCACATCCCGAATACTGGAAACTCGACCGAAAAAAGCAGATAGCCCGAATTGCCGGCGTACCTCCCGATTACTTTAACGATAAGGGCCAGCTGTGGAATATGCCTGTATACGACTGGAAAGTCCATAAAGAGGAAAATTACCACTGGTGGATGCAACGACTCAGAAAAAACCTCGAATTGTTCGATATTGTGAGGCTCGATCATTTCCGTGGATTTTCGACATATTGGGAAGTTAAAGGAGGTGCCAGGAATGCCATCAGGGGTAAATGGGTTAAGGGACCTGCTTACGATTTTTTTAATAGGGTAAAAAAAGTATTTCCCGAAATGCCATTTATAGCTGAGGATCTGGGCGATGTTGACCGGCCTGTATACGACCTGCGCGACCATTACAACCTGCCGGGTATGCGCATACTGCAATTTGCTTTTGGTAAAAACAGAACCGAATCGTTATTTCTTCCCCATAACTATACTGAAAACTCGGTAGTATATACGGGCACCCACGATAACAATACCGTAAAGGGATGGTTTAAGCGCGAAGCCGGAAAAAAGGGGAAGAAAAACCTGAACCGTTATCTGGGCCACAAGATTACATTGAAAAACTGCCACGAAGTGCTGATCCGCGAGGCCTATAAATCGGTTGCCCGTATAGCTATTATTCCCATGCAGGATATCTTGGGCCTGGGTGAAAAAGACCGGATGAATTTTCCCTCTACCGAAGAGGGCAACTGGCTCTGGCGGCTCAAGAAAAAACAGTTTAGCAAATTATTTGTAAAGCAGCTTCACAGCTGGGTAAAGATTTACGAAAGACTATCTGCTTAACTTATAGTTGATTTCATTTTGCAATATTGTAATTTGATAAAATTGTAAGCTTTTTCTTCAGATTATATTACTATCAATAATAAACGCAACGATTGACGCAAGTTTTACATCTTACAGTTTTAAATTAAACTGCTAAAACCCTATGTCATGAAAACAAAAATACTTTTAGTTACTATACTGATCGTTTGTGGAAATATATTTCATCTGCAGGCCCAGGATAATATAGATTCGGTAAACACGCTGTTGACGGGTAAATGGAATTTTACGGCGTGTTACGGGGGCTTTTCCGGAGATTGCCCGGAAAATCCGGGACCCGGGAATCAACGTTCAGTTGTTTTTGAAAAAACATCGACTGACAGTATTTTGTTTTTTGTTTACAGAAACGATACCCTGATTTTCTCCGGTCAAACCATGCTTACATACCAAAGCACAACTTTTAGCGACCATTGGGTAATAGATAAGGATGTTGTACATGGAACCGAATTATCTGATCCACTGAATTATTATGTAATCAATCTAACTGACAGCAATGCGTTGGAATTCATGGAACCCTGCATCGATTGTTACTATTATCAGTATGAGAAAGAGAATGTTCCTGTTGGTATCAATACGCTGAATGACTCTAAGGAATTGATCGCTTTCCCGAATCCAAACAAGGGTATACTATACCTGAAAGCTAATCACGATATTACGAAAATAGAAATACTGGATGTAAGCGGCAAAGTATTGTTCAGCAGAACCTTTACACCGATAACCAGCAATGTTTTAATAGATTTAACTGACATAAAAAACGGAGTGTATTTTATCCGGTCGATTTCCGGTGAAGCCATGAAAATAGAAAAATTCATAAAATTATAATCAGGGTAAATAAGAATTCGATAAAACATTTTTTTCAGTTTAATGGATTATATTCTAAAAAGTGTAACTATTGAAAAGACCTCCCACCGTACGATTTTTGATTTCTGAAATGGATACTGTAATGTACCACATTATTGCATTCGTTTTCAGTTACATTATAAATACATATAACTAAGTGATACTGGAAGCATTCAAATTTAGATAGTCGTTGACAAAACCGAACTAACCACCAAAATACATAACCATAAAAAAAGTAACTGTCAATAATAACAGGAAATAGTAATTCTGCATTTCCGGAATTGACACTCGTTAAAACATTCATTAACTTTATTCAAACAAACCAGCCTGTAAAAGGAGTCTATAACAGCAAAATAATTTTTATTCAAAGGTTAATGAGATCAGCTAATTTAAGCGACAGGCAATTGATTGTTGACATCATTGCACATACCATGAGTGAAAATCGGGGTATAAGCTGGATGCTTAAATCATCAGATATCAAACATCTTAAAAACCTTGCTCAATATGCCTTTTATAAAGCCTATTATAAAAAAGGTGCATACATTTCATCGAACAATAAAGGTATGGCACTATGCTTTAAATTTAATACACCCTTAAGATCGATCACACCAATAATTCACGAGATTATATTTTTCATTAAATCGGTAAAACTTTCAAGTATACCTAAAATTCTCAAACTTGAAGCCTACAAAAAGAAACAACGCCCGACCAATGGTGAATATTTATATTTTTGGTTTTTCAACACTGTTAAAGATAACGATGGTGCAGGCTTTGAAATAAAAAACGAAATCTTTAACATGGCTAAAAAAGAACGACTCCCTATATACGCCGAAACCTCAAAACTACGTAATAAAATAGTTTATGAACACTTTGGCTTTAAAACCTATCATTATTTTGAAGATAAGAATAAAGATCTGCAATATTGGTTTATGAAATGGGATTCTTAACCATTCACGACAGTTGAAAAGTTTTACCCAGTTCAAAAGCCCCAAAGGCCGAAAGCTTTGTTCTGTAACCGAAATTTAAGGGCACAACCGTTCGTATAAAAAGGCCAGGATTTATATAAGTTGACGACCTGGCAAATCGACGCATGATATTTTTATAACTATAAAATTGCTCCTGTATCCATGCAGTGCCCTTATGCAACGTATCAACACTCATATTTAGTGGCTTATGAACTACATGAAAAAAATTATAATGACTCCAATCCTTATCAAATATTCTACCTTCCTCGTTCATTTTGTTAAATAAGGGCGTTCCCGGAAATGGGGTTAACCGGGTCGATTGCAAAGTTTCCACATTGGAATCAAGCAAAAAGTCAAGCGTATTTTCAAATACATCATAACCATCCTCATCGCTACCAAATACAAAGGCAGCAAATATTACAATCCCCTTTTTATGTAATTTCCTCACAACCTCGTAATAATCCTTTCGCCTGTTGCAATGCTTTCTCCAGCTATTCAAACTTTGTTCCGAAAGCGATTCAAAGCCTAAGAATAAACCCCGGCAACCGCTTTCAACAGCTAAATCGAGCAATGCATCATCATCGGCAATACTTATGGAACACTGGCTAAACCAGAATTTTTTTAATGGGATCATTGCCGTAAACAGCTCTTTGGCATACTCTTTATCGAGCGTAATATTGTCATCCATAAACAGCACATATTTGCCTAATTGTTTCATCTCCTCAATTACCTTTCCAACCGGCCTTGTTCTTATTTTATAACGGTTAAACGCTGCTACGGAACAAAATTCACACTTATTAAAACAACCACGCGTTGCCTGCATGGCATTTACAGTAATATATGAGCCTCCTTTAATAAGATTCCTATCAGGAATAGGCAACGTCGATAGATCAACTAAATCATTTTTATAAAAAGGTTTCAGATCTCCTTTTAAAAAATCATCAACCATTTCAGGAAGATTATTTTCAGCTTCGCCAATACAAATAGCATCGGCATGTTGTATTGCTTCTTCCTGCATAAAAGTGGGATGATATCCGCCAAAAATTACTTTTTTACCCATAGCTCTGAATTGATCGCCTAACTCATAAGCTCGCGGAGCATTATAGGTCATGAAGGAAATACCTATTAAATCCGCATCTGTATTGAAATTAATAGGTTCAACATCTTCGTCAATAATTTGCGTTTCAACAAAGTCGGGCATGGCTGCTGCTACATATAAACTGGGTAACATTGAAAAACGAAAAACACTGGAGTTTTTAGGCTTTTGTTTACCCTCTACCCTCCAAAGCGGCGATGTTGGATTTATTAGCAGAAACTTAATTTTTCTTCCTGTTGTCATAATCTATAGTTTATATAAACAACCCATTCTAACAATAATTCTTTAAAATGGCTCGATTTTGTTCGCTATCTAATTTAGGCTAATAATACCTCATACACAATTCCTGTGTTAATTATTAAATTCTGAAGTTGTAATGAAAGAAGAACTAGATTAAAAAATCCCTAATAAACAAATGTATGGTTGGGCGTAACTTTTTACCCGACTTGCCCCGAAAAAGTATATTTGATTTTACCCGGGGAAGTTGTAATTTGCAGAAAAGATAATAATTTAAAATCGTACGTTATGATCATATCAACAACAGACAGAATACCCAACAAAGAAATTGTGGAAGTATTAGGAATAGCCAGGGGCAATGCGGTAAGAGCAAGGAATATAGGCAGAGATATTGTAGCCGGATTAAAAAATATTGTAGGAGGAGAAATAGAGGAATATACTAAACTGCAGGCTTATTCCAGAGAACAGGCTTTACAAAGAATGATTGATGATGCGGAAAGAATGGGTGCCGACGGAATTGTTAATGTCAGATTAACCACCTCAATGGTAATGCAAAAAGCTTCGGAGATCCTTGCATACGGAACTGCCGTAAAATTATCTTAAAATGAACTTTTGGGGAAAAGTGATATTGAACGTCTATGGAATATTAATAGGGGTTGTTATTATCATACTTATATATTTAATTTTTAGAAGGATTAAAGCTAAAAAGCTTGAAGACTTTGAGAAAAGGGATAACTAAAGACAAAACCAAAAGCAACGTATTTGCCCCGAAAGGGATATTTGATTTTACCCGGTAAAGTTGTAATTTGCCTTATATTAAAACCCGGGCATACTGTTTCATTAAGAATTTTATAGTTGTCAGATACCGGAAGCGTTCAGTATAATTGAGTAATTAAAATAACAGGCTCTGTGCCGCCAAAATACAAAACCATGAAAAAAACGTATATCAGATTTTTATGTCTTTACCTGTTATTAGTATGCTGTACTAACTGGCTGCAACTCTTTGCATGTACAAGTTTTGCTGTTTATAGCGATAATATCTTATACGGGATGAATTTCGACTATTCCAATGTCGACATGCGATTCGTGATATCGCATACTGCCACAGGCAAGTTTTTCCATTTTCAGTTCTATACCAGCGGGTATTGGTCATCTACCGTGGGCATGAACAGTAACGGTTTCTTTTCTTCGTGCCAAATGCTGTATCCCGAAGTGAGTACCTGGCATAATCCCGGGGAAGATGAAATTACTATCGGGCAACTGTTTTATAATAGCTTACTAAGTGTCGATAGCACCAATACCATTACCACCTATTTTGAAACTTACGATACCCGGGTTATTCACAGTTACGGATTAACCCTGCATGATTTATTTGCCGATAAATATGGAATTGCCATAACACTTGAGGTCGATGAGCCCGAACCGT
Source organism: uncultured Bacteroidales bacterium (assembly GCA_964392505.1). GTDB lineage: Bacteria > Bacteroidota > Bacteroidia > Bacteroidales > UBA10428 > UBA10428. Next base: position 6,093 of record CAYMQP010000094.1, on the reverse strand, counting down.
TAATTACCGAACCGGACAATGATTTTCTCATTATGACCAATTTCCCGAACAGCGAATTTGTGGGCCAGCCCTATACTCAGGTTGAGGGTGTAGGTGCCGACAGGTATATAGCCGCATATGAATATATTAACGATAGCCTTGAAGATTTCGATTTTGCCGATGGCATGGAAACCTTGCAGCGAAGCATGCAGGCCGGAGGTGGATTTCCAACACAATGCTCGTTTTTGTTTGATCCGGTGGAGCTGGAAATCTATATTGTGATAAAGCGCGATTTTGACCATATCTGGAAGGTTGACCTGCAGGACGAAACCATTGAAACTTACCAGGGATTCGATCTCTACCGGATTTTGGACATTGGAGCCGGCGGAATAACAGCAGACGAACTGGAAAATATTACTACCGCTATTGAGGATAACAGCCTCAATTCAAATAGCGGATTTAACGCTTCTGTATATCCTAATCCTTTTGACGATTATGTAACCCTTGCCTTCGACCTGGAATATCCGGCCCATGTGGTTTTGGAAATTTATGACATTACCGGCCAAAAGATAGAAACATGGTCCCCGGGTTACCTGGGAAGCGGCCGGCATAGTTACACCTGGCATACCGAAATAATAAAAGAGGGGATTTATTTTTCGAAACTACGTATTAACGACACGACAATAATCAATAAACTAGCCCGGGTAAACAAAAAATAGCATTATAGCACCATTAGCTCATTAGTTGTATTTTATATATAATGCTTATCGCTTAATAATATTTGATTTTACTTAGGGAAGTTGTAATTTGCCTGACAATAATAAATGAGTAACAGCAACACAAACATGTTGATATCACCACTAAATAAGGGTGATATCATGAATAAATGGGAAAAACTTGTTGCTGATATAAACGAGTTGTGCGCAAGCTTGAGTATTTGCAAAAAATAAAATTATGATCACTATAAAAAACAAAATTGAGTCACTCATTAGGAGATTAGAAACGTCACATTTACCTAATTTCAACTATGATTTTAAAGAATTCTATGATTATATAACTAAGAATGAATACACCTCCACTTTAATAAATAATATATACTCAAACATTGATTATGAAAAACTACAGGATGAGACAGAAGGCCAAGAAACTAATGAAATGTTTCAGAAGTATAGAACAAATCAACTAAAAATTAACTCAAAATTTGAAAGGATATATTATTTACTGAGAGTGCTAGAATTTATAAATAGATACACTTCAAGTCCGTACAGTTATGTGCAAGGTATAAATATCAAGATTGAAGGTTCTAACACAATCCAAGGCTTTATTAAGGTAGTTATTAATCCTATTATAGATTATTTTTTCGAGAGTCTCCAAGATGATAGTCAAGTCTTAGCTCTTATCTTGCGATATAAAAAATTTAGAGAATGGTTTAACAGGAAGCTATTCTTTGAACAATACGATATTGATGGGAGACAAGAAGATTTTTTAGATATGGATCTAAGAGAGTATCTATTTCAAAATGGCATCGATTATCCATTCTCAACTCCTAAATCTCCTAGTGGTAGGACTGATATAATAGCAAATATTGACACTAATGACCCTTTAGTACTTGAAGTTAAAGTTTTAGATAAATCTAAGGGATATACTAAATCAAGGATTTCTGATGGTATTTCTCAATGCCTAAAATATATTGATGACTATAATAAGAATGTTGGGTATCTGGCAATATTTAATGCAGATGAGAAAGATAAGGAGATATTAATTGATACAGACATAAAAGAATATCCTACGAGAGTAAATTATAACGGTAAGAATATATATTTTATCATAATTAATATCAATCCAAAGGGCAAATCAGCAAGTCAGATTGGTAAGATTGAAGAAATAAAAATATCGCCTACTGACTTCAAATTATAAGCCAGCGCACAACAAGGTGTAGAACGCATGGCCGCGTGTCGTCCCGCGCTGCAATTACAGCGCAGGATTCAAACTCAAATATAAAATGGCTTTACTTCACCGCGATACCTTGACAGTTAGAAAGCGGGATTCATACCTTGTAGACATGAACGCAGAAATGCTTAACTTTAAACACCAATCAATGTGTCGGGTGTACGCGCGGCGCGCGCCTTACAACCGACCGTTATAGCGCATATGTTATGGAGACATTTTGTGGATATAGATAAGTATCTCAGAATTATTATTGGATTTGATATAAATGAAACTGAGAGAAATATTCAATAAAAAAACCAATAAAAATTTAACTGTAAATAATGTTGGTGATAATATAAATATTGCTGATTTCTATTTTCTCTTTAAATATAAAGAACGATATGCAGCTTTCTTAAAGGGAATAGCAAATCAAGAAAAAGTAATTTCAGAGTTATTTGTTTTTCGGGCTTGGACAACTCAGTTTGGTTATAGACTATTTTCTTCCAATCATGAAATCTCAGAAAAAATAATCGACTTGACTTTCAATTTAGGTAAAATGGGAATCGGCATGTTAAAACTACTGGATTCTGTTGATTTGGAAAAAGAGTTTTCAAATGATTACCAAGCTATCTTTGATGAACGATGGCAACAATATGATAAAATATTTATTGATTTTCGTGATTCTGAACCACCAATTCCAACATGGAGGATATGTGGTGGACTAATGAAATTCTGTAATATTAATGATCCAATTAAATATACTTGGATTTGTGAAGATTTTCTTTTGCAGCTTAATGAAATCAAAAGTGAGGCAATTGAAAAAGGGTTGTTTAAATAAATATGCGCTATAACAAATGTTGGATGTAATTTTAGATTCTTAGTAAAAATTTATATCTGATTATTAAAATATAATAATCATGGAAAGATTTAAAAGTATAATTATCATTATTGGAATTATAATTTTGATTTTTGGATATTCATATTATAGATATCAAAAAAGAAATAAAGGAATAAAAGCTGTAAACGAATATTGTGAGAAGAACAACTTAATAAAAGTGTTTTATTTAAATGAAACGAATTTCAATATTTTTGATAAACTATTAGAAAATAAATCACAAATAAATTTTCTTTTAATCAATTCTAAATCGGTTGAGAAAAAAGACAATAATAAATATTGGGTTCAATGTTCGCAATGGCTAGATCCTCAAGATATGAAAACTTTAACAAACTTTTTAGTCAATAGAAATGAGGATAATTTTGAAATTACAATATTGGATTTATATGGAAAGCCGTCAGATTATGATACCCTATCAATTAATGAAATTAAAGGAAAAATATTTGAGATTATTGATAATTGGATAAAAAACGAATACGATAAATAAAAACTACAGCCAACAAAATTTGATATAATCACTGATATAAAAAAACTTAAAAAAGATTTATCTCAAAAAAAAGAGTCAGATCACAAACTTCCTCCAACAAAAAATAAACGCCATTAAAACTGATGTTTATTTAAACTGTTGCTCCAAAAATTCTTTCAACAACTTATTAACATATTGCCTGTAAATAAAAACTTTCTTTATATTTAACCCGTTATTTGAAAACCGGATGTTACAGAGAAGTGTCGGAAACGGTTGGTTAGAGGTAATACCGGAAATAGTATAACATAAATAACTTTTTTAGTTTTATATGTAAGGCATTTATAACCACTAGTTATATGCAGTAAAACAATTTATTAACCATTAAAATTTTTCATTATGCCAATCAAATTTAACATTATTGAAAGAGGCCAGCCCGGCGTTGCAGGTCCCTTAAGCTTTCTTGCATCCCTGTTAGGTTTTTTTATGCTCCCGTTACAAAAAATGAACGTCCTTTTCAATTTTTTTACCATCCCGTCGATCCTGAAGCCTTCCCGTCAGGTTTTTTTTCGGAAACCTGTAAGCTTTGACGCATCCCTGTTAGGTCTTTTTATGCTGCCGTTACAAAAAATGACCTTCCTTTTCGGTTTTTTTGTCATCCCGTTAATCCTGAAGCCTTCCCGTTAGGTTTTTTTTCGGAAACCTGTAAGCTTTGGCGCATCCCTGTTAGGTTTTTTTATGCTCCAGTTACAAAAAATGACCTTCCTTTTCGGTTTTTTGCCATCCCGTCAATCCTGAAGTCTTCCCGTTAGGTTTTTTTCGGAAACCTGTAAGCTTTGGCATGTCTCTATCGGATTTTTCGTTAATCCTGTCGGATCCGGAACGATCCTTTCGGAATTCCTGTGGCCTTGCCGGGCTCGATTCAGCACCAAAAAGTATAAGGATTTTCGACTTATTGCTATGCCATACCCGTTTTATGCGCATAACTTTTTCAACTTATAGGCACAGGATTTTTTTTTATAAGCATAAGTTGATTAACCTGTAGAGTTAGTTTTTTATTGATACAGGATTTTTCCCGAAGAAGTAATAATTTGTCCGGAATAAAACGAGACACAGAAAAGATTATTGCTCAAAAGTAACAATCCGGAAACACAAACGTCATACCTTAGTACTATATAAAATCAACATTGGAATAAAAATGAAATTGTTAACTTACTATATAAAAGCTGCGATCTTACCGTCACTATTTATAATCTTTTTTTGTGTTATATATTCCATTATGGTTAATTATGAAAGCGATGGGTTAACCGACAAATCAGCAGTTGTAAGGTCAATTATAACTACATTCATCTTCTCCCTATTGATGAGCGGACTTTCCCTTACAATTTTTCTTAATAAATTAAAAAAGCTCAATAAAAATTTAATTTGGAATATCTTTTCCTGGTTTTTTCTGCCTTTTTTTTATTTAACAATAATTTTTATTCATGATCTAAAAATTAGAATTAAATATGATTTCGGGTTTGGTAATGATTTTCTATACCTGTTGATAATGACTATTCCCTTTGTTATAGGTTTAAGTTGGACATTTGTAAAGTATAGACAAAAAATAACTACCGCTAACATCGAATAGAATCTATTGGGATGGAAGTAAGGAATATAAAAAACAACTAAAGGCGACAATATGAAAAATAATGGGAGAATAAACCGAAGGAAATTTTTAAAGTTGTCCGCAGCCGGTGCAGCTACGGCCGGTGCAGCTGCTTTTGTGCTAAATTCCGGCAAATTGTTTAACGCGACAAATGCTGTGGTAAACAACGCACAACCAATTCCGCAAGACGTTAAAAAATTATTTTCTCAATGTGGTACTTGCTCAAAAACATTCTTCACTTTATTAAACCATGAATTCGGTTGTCCAAAAATTACTGCGGAGCATGCTGCAGATCCTTTAGCGGGTGGACTCATGAGCACACAAAATCAATGCGGGATGCTTTGGGGATCTGCTTTGGCTGTAGGAGCGGAATCCTTTCGCAGATATAAAAACCATGGTCAAGCTTTAGCAATGGCTATAACCGGAACACAACATATTGTAGAATCTTTTAAAAAAAGGACAAAAAGCGTTAATTGCAGGGATGTAATAGGTGTTGATATATCAAATAAACTTGAGATCGTGGAATTCATGCTGAAATCACTTCCCGGTGGCTTTTCAAATATGATATGTATGAATCTCGCGGAAAAATGGGCTCCGGAAGCAATAAAAGCAGCAAAAGAAGGATTGTCCGATGGACAAACTGATATACCTGAATTGCCTGTAAGTTGTGCGTCTGAAGTAGTAAAAAAAATGGGAGCCAGTGATGAAGAAGTAGTCATGGTAGCCGGACTTGCCGGAGGTATGGGACTGAGCGGCAATGCTTGTGGCGCACTTGGTGCTGCGATATGGATGAATACTCTCGACTGGTGTAGAAAAAATCCGGGCCAATCGGGTTATAATAATCCAAAAACAAAAAAAATATTAAACACTTTCAATAGTGCTACTGGTTCGGAAATTTTATGTCCTAAAATATCAGGACAATATTTTAAGACAATTGGCGATCATACGATATTTATAGAAAATGGTGGTTGCAATAAGCTTATTAGTGTTCTTGCCAGTTCATAATTCACTTCTTTTAAGGTAATTCAGATTTACGTTTGAGTGTTGGTACAGTTATCCTTAGGATTTGCAGAATTATAAGAAAACCAATTTATATGAGTTTATTATACGCATAGCTTTTCAACTTATAGGTATAGGATTTTTTTTATAGGCATAAGTTGATTGACTTATGCCTATAGA
>CAYMQP010000093.1:0-12719 GCA_964392505.1 uncultured Bacteroidales bacterium | reverse complement strand
ATGATGAAGGGAAACTCAAGGAGGATCATGATGTGAACGTTACGGCTACCTTGCTTTTTCGTGAAGGCAGGATGAAATATAATGAGCTGAAGCAATATATGAAATCTTTGGAGCAATACGGGGTTCCTGTTATAGATGCCCGGATTGTGCAGGGTGAAGATTATATAGCTGGAGATGTCCTAGTATGTGAACCGGAAGAACTTTTATAAATTACCTGTTTACTACAAATAAAAGATTTTATGATCTGGGATTTCTTTTTAATAAGCGGTATCCCGCTCGATCGGGCGGGATGTTGTGTTTGTCCCACCCAACTCACCCTTTCAATAATATTCTAATTGGTATATCATAGGTTTATTTAGGTAATAAAAATTAGATTTGACCTAAATTTGTATGCTATGAAAAAGCGAGAGTACGACGTTCCCAATTATAATGGCAGTTACATTGAAATTGGCACTGAAGTTCTTAGAAACAAACTTTGCATCAAAAACGATTATCAAATACAAGCTGAAGAGTCCTTAGGCTTTGCCATGGCCTATAAATATTTTTCTAAAAACCTGAGTAAAAGGACCCGATTTACAGCAGGTACATATGTAATATTCATAAAAAGGCACTTAGTCACATTTACTATTTTGCAGGCAGATACCGCAGGGTGGATTTATCCAAGGCCGGGCACAATTTTTTCCCTTGTCCTTATATTCATACTGCGATGGCATATTATGAAAATGAATATTTGCTTAAACTGCCTGTAAATTACTTATCAAAATCAAAGTTAATCGAAGATGTTGCAATCACTCATGTTGAATTTATACACATACATCCTTTTCGCGAAGGTAACGGCAGGACATCCCGGATATTTGCCAACCTGATTTGTGAAAGGGCGGGTTTTAAGGCAATAAACTTTGAAAATTTTCGAAGGAACTACTATGAAAAATATATCGAAGCCTTAAACAGCGGTGATAATAAAGATTATATGCCAATGATAAGGATAATTGAAGGGCTAATGTGATTTTTTTTCTTTCAACGCTTCTAAAATTTTCTTTTTGTCTTTGTCTTTAAGAAAGATACCCTCTATTTCGGCAGAATAAATGGTATGCCGGTATATTTCTTCAATTGAAGGTCGATATATAGGCCTGCTTTTCATATTACAAAGGTACAAATTTTATACGTAAGGATCAGGATTCGGTTTATTGCATTACTCTTATATTTAAAAATTTCCCAAATTTCCCTTCTAATTCGTTTACTAAGGGATAGTGGTCCGATTTCCGGTGAGGCTGCTATCCTTTTTAATTATAATGACAATACATACTAAGATTTTATAAAATTTATGTACCTTGTATTACGGTTGGACAAACAAAATTTATGCTTAATACAAAACGAAACATCTGTCAAACCCAAAAAAAGCTGTGTTTTTACACAGCTTTTTTATCCTGATCGTAACTACTCAGGGATACCATCCCTGTCAATATCAGTCCCCCCCCTGATTTTTAACATTTCATGAATGCTCAGCACTTTTTTAACTTTTTCGAACTTTTTCTTTTGTGTTTTCATTTTTAATTGATTTTTAGTTAGACAATGAAACTATATTGATATGTTAAACATGATGATTTATTTTTGACTAGAAAAATGATATAGATGGTTTGTAATATACAATTTTGATGTACAATAAGCTAATTATTATATCAACTATATTTTTGTTAATCGCTTCAAAGTTAATTGGTAATTATTCAGACTCATTAAGCTATGATCAATTATATGATTCGGCACGATATTTTTATCTGAATGGTAATGTAGAAAAAGCATCGACAATCACGTCAAATATTATTAAGAATAGAAGAAGAATTTCAGACAGTACAATTGTAACCAAAGCATATAACCTTTTGGGTGTAATCCATAAAAATATTGGGAATCTGGATGATGCATTATCAAACTATGAAAAAGCACTTCTATTCTCGAATGACAATATATTATCATCGTATATTTTAATGAATATAGCCAACATTTTAAGAAGAAAAGGAGATAATCAACGTGCAATAATATACTATAAAAAGGCACTTGAAATATCCGAATTAAGAAGAGATCCTACTCTGGAAATAAGCCTACTGTCAAATCTTAGTATTACTTATTACAGAAGCGGACGTTTAAATGAATCCCTGTCCACTATTTTAGAAAGCATTGAAATCGCGGAAAGAAACCATATTAAAGATATAGGTATTGAATATAATGCATGTGCAATAACTTATCAGAGTTTAGGTAATCTCAAAGAAGCCCATAAGTATTTTCATAAATCGAAAAACAGTTTCGAAAAAATATACGGTAAGAACCATTATAAAACTGCTATCTCTAAAAATAACCTGGCGGGGCATTTTTTACTTGAAGGTAACCTGATTGAAAGTCTTGAATTATCCAAGAGTGCATATAAGATAATTTTTAAAAAGCTCGGTTTCAAACATCCCTATACCTCAGATTGTCTGAAAACATTAGGTGACATATATTTTGAAAAGACGGATTATAAAAGGGCATTGAATTATTATCAAAAAGCTCTTAATTCCAGAATAAAATCATTCAATGATACCTCGATATATACAAATCCGAAAGTTTATCAAAATACTGATTTGGATTTTCTTGATATTTTGAAAAATAAAGCTGCTGCTTTTGAAGAAATATCATTTATTGAACAAAAAGAGATAAATCTGAATGCATCACTTTCTGCTATTTTAACTGCGTGTGATTTTATCGAAGAAATGCGTATAGGGTATCTTTCAGAAATCTCAAAATTAAGGCTTACATCAAATGAACATGACATATACCTGGCAGGATTAAGATTTGCGACGCAACTTTATAGGCTAACAGGTAATAGTAAATATCTCGGTTTTGTCTTTGATTTTTCCGAACGAGAAAAATATGGAATACTTCGGGAATTAACAAAAGAGTCAGAGGCAAGAGGTTATGCCGGCATACCAGATAGCCTATCTCATAGGGAGCGATTGCTTTCAGAAGAGCTAACAGGTTGCCAGGCATTTATTGATGAAGAAAACCGGCACGAGAATCCCGATTTAATTTATATTTCACGTCTGAATGATAAAGTATTTGAACTAACCCGTAAACAGGAACAATTGATCGGGTACTTCGAAGAGAATTATCCGGATTACTACAGGCTGAAATATTCCAATAATATTGTAAGTATAAAATCACTGCAAGATTACTTGAATAGTTCTCAGGGTCTCATTGAATATGCTTTGCAGGATAGTCTTATCAATATTTTTCTGGTTACAAAGGATACATTTTTACTTACGATACAGGAAGCTGACACAAAGTTTTATGATAAGTTGAAATATTACACGGATTTTTTATTAAAAGATTATTCTCTTCCTTACCCCACATATAACTCAGCTGCATATGAACTTTATAGAAAATTAATATACCCAGTAGAAAAGTATTTAACAGGAACAGAATTAATCATAGTGCCCGATAAATCATTGAGCAGGATCACATTCGACGCTTTTCTTACCTCTCCTGAAAAAGGAAATCCTATGAATATGTACCGGGATGAAAACTACCTGATAAAAAAGTATTCTATTGGTTATGCTTTCTCAGCCACTCAGCTTGTTAATTCTACAACCGGAAAATTTCCTTTATGGAAAAATTTTATAGGTTTTGCTCCTGATTATTCATCTTCTCCCGATTCGTTGCAAAATATACCTGATGCAATAAACAGCTTAATGAAAATAAAAAGGCTTTTTTTTGGGAAGGCGATTATCGGGAAAAAGGCAACGGAAAGCAGTTTTAAGAAAAATAGTAATTACCGTATAATACATTTATTTGTTCATGGTATCGAAGATACATTGAATCCCTCCCTTTCAAGAATTTATTTCAGTCAGGAAAATAATACCTCAGAAGACAGTTATCTTCATTCTTATGAAATAAGTAATATGGCAGTCAATTGCAATCTTGTATCCATAATATCATGTTATGCCGGTTCTGGTGTTTTATCTAAAGGCGAAGGAGTATTAAGTATTGGAAGAAGTTTTGCAAATACTGGGGTACCGTCAATAATCCTCTCGAATTGGATAATGTCTTCCGGAACCGCTGCAATTATTATGAAATATTATTATAAGAACCTTTTAATGGGCTATGATAAATCGACATCTTTAAAAAAAGCAAAACTTAAATATCTTAAACATGTCAGTCCGATAGATGCCGATCCAAAAGTTTGGTCTGGTCTTGTTCTTATTGGAAATAATGATCCTCTGTTCAAAGGTTATATCTTGAAAATGATTTTATTACTGACAATAATTTCAGGATTATTAATGATTATTATACAATGTCGAAAAAAATTATTTTAGTTTATTCAGTATTTTGCTGGCCTCTTTATGGTTATAACCCTTTGCTTTCTCGATATACTTGAATATTTCAATAGCTTTTTCACCTTGATCGGTTTTCAGATAGCAAAGTCCTAGATACCAATATGCTTCAGCTAGAAATTGATATTCACTATCGATAACAGTTTGAAGATTTTTAATAGCATTATCATATTGCTGCATTTCGATAAGTGATAGACCAATGAAGAAGCTTTTTTCTGCTTTAATATTGAGATTGTCCGGAAGGTTCTTAAAAATGATATAGGCATTATAATAATCTTTTTCCTGGTACTTTTCGCGTGCTTCAAGAAGCACTTTGCTACTTGTCATCAGCGAGTTTTTTGACTTATTTGTTGATAAAGGCTTGTAATATTCAGCAAACAATTTATCATTTGATGTTTTATTTTCAGCAGAAACAATATATAAAAGTCCTAATGCAATTATAAATGCTATGGAAGCAGCAATTGACCAGTGGGCTAATGATAGTTTCCTATGTTTTGCTTTCAATACCGGTTTAAGAATAAATTCCTTGTTTTTATATTGTTTCTCAAATGTTTCATGGGCTTTGTGCAAGGGTTCAATCCATGGGATAAGTTGAATTATTTTATCATTTAACCATTTACGTTCCTCATATTCTTTCTTTAATTTCTCATCCCTTTTAATCATTTTTTTAAACGCCTGCATAGCACGTTCCGGCATTGCTCCGTCCAGGTAATTTTCTATTCTTAATTTGTTTTTTTCGTCTTCATATATTAGGTATGCCCAATCATCTTTTTTTACCATATTCCGTAAAGTTTTTCTAGATTCAGGTGTATCTTCTAACAGACAGGATATTATTGTTTGGCGTATTGTCATAACGTAAGGTTTAGATATATTGCATATAAATGAATATAGTCATGCAATATAATAATTTACTTTCAATTTATTATACGAAAAACAGAGTGTTTGCTGGCAAAAATAATTGATGAAGTTTAACTTTTTCTTCCGTAAAAGTATGTTTTTATCAGATAACGTGTATTTTATAAATATAAAAATTGCTTAATATGAGGATTAACAATTTAATATGATTAGTAATGCGAGATTTTTCGAATCATTAAATATTCGTTTTAAAAATAATACTCAATCTTTCCCGGAGCGGTTATTTTTGCTGTAGCAACCAGTTAGAGGAGATTGCTTTAAGAAATTTAACTTGATTAGTATTTTTATTTGATGGAAATTTCTTAACAAAGTTTTTTAATTCCGTTTCTGTTTTAATTCCGCAGTTTCGAAGATTTCTGAAGTTAAGCCGAATTCCCTCCTGAACGATGTTTTTATAAAAGACATTGAATTCATGTAATCCAAGATACTCAAGAAAATTTTTAGCCCTGTCTCCCAGCTTTTGAAACTCAGATATATATTTTTTTTGAATTTCTTTCCTAGTCATTAGTAATATAAACAAAAAATTATGTGAATATGATAATCAGAGATATCCTAATTGCCTGTGAATAAAGATATAAGTTTATTTGAAATTATTGAATTTCCCTTTTAAAAATCAGTATTTGGATATACTTATTTGTATTTAATCTTGATTCATCATCTTGAACTCCCGCTCCAAGATACTCCATGGTATTTGAAGTCATCAGGATCCATCCCCATTTATTCATATAATCTAGCATCTCAGGGACAGTTTTAAAATCCTCTCCCTCTGGGTTTTTCAGGTGATTCCTGAAAGCCGTGGTTTTGTCGCCGATGGTAAGAGTAGGATTAGGATTTCTATCCGGAAAAATAGAGCTTACAATGCCCCCGCTCTCGTAATATACCACAACGCGTATCATTGCATATTCTTCCGTTTGGGGCACTGTATCAAATTGAGCATTTATTAACACAAATGTTGATACCTGGATGCTAATAAGCAAGACAAACTTTTTAAACATGATTTAACGTTTAATTTTCATAAAGATATATTTTTTAAACTTTGTAGAAAAAGCCGGCTCAAGCTTGCGTAAATCATAAATATTCATTCTGAGGCCGTGAATGCTTTTAAATCCCCGTTAGCGGAGCGGATATCAAATGCATAATCTACTTCTTTTTGACCTCATAACTAAAATAGTTTTTTCATGGTACCGGCATTAGTAAAAAAAACAGTTTCCGATAATGGAGCGCAGTGGAATTATAAGGAAAGCAAGATGGAATCGGGCCTACCCGATTTATTTGATTTTATAAACAATTTAACAGTCAGTAAATCAATGCAAAAGAATAGTTATGCACAGGCAAATATATTTTTATAATGTTGCAGAATGCCCATAAATACTTACATTCGGGATAATTAATACGTAATTTTTAGTGAAAAAATGCCACAATACGAGAGTATAAGAATTTATCCAAAGACAAAAAATGCGATATCCCATCTGGCAAAAAAATGGGAGCTTACCCAAGTAAATTTTCTCGAAAGTGCAATGGAATATTTCAAAAAAACGGGCGTGAACCCACTGGATGATAAAGTTCTTTCACCTGCAGAGGAGCTAAAGAAATTCCGGGATACAATTATTTCTTTTATGCGGAAACAGGAGAAGGAGTATATACTTCCGGTTTTTGGAAATATGGAAGCTTTAATTGCAAGATTTATGAGATATATTGAAGAAGAAGCTCCGAGAAAAACTAATCCGGTTCCCATTGGTGACTTGATTACGCAGACCAAAGAAGATTTAAAACACAAAAAAGAGGAAAATCTTGGAAAGGAAATGAACAATCCGGAAGTTCAAGAAGATAACCAGGATTTGTATAATGAACTTGAGAGGGAAAGAAAAAAACTTGCGACTGTCAGGGAATATTTCAATAAAGTACTTTCCAGCATCGAGGTAAAATCAACTGGTTTAACGAAGAAACCTGTTATTGAAATGCCAATGGCTGAAATAAATAGTATGAAAGAATTTGTAAACCGACTCTGATGTTTGTAAAAATACACAGCGCAAAAAATTACGGTAATACAGGCAGTTGCATGTCGGTGGTTCAATACCTTGAGAAGGAAAACGAAGAGGTTGAACTGAGAGAAAGATTACTTTTTTTCGATCAAAGCAACCAGGAAATTTCTCATAATACGGTTGTAAAGCAGATTGACAGGAACTGTGCAAAACTGGGAAAGGAAGATGCTCGTTTTTTCATGGTTTCAATAAATCCTTCCCAGGAGGAAATGAAACACATGGCTTACCAGATTACAGGACGAAGAATAAATGAATTGTCCAAGTTTACTAAGGTAGAAAAGAGGTTATTTGAACATGCTATGAGGGAATATACGCGGAATGTGATGGATATTTACGCCGAGAATTTCAATAAGCAATTAACAGGATCAGATCTGTTATATTACGGAAAAATAGAGCACGAAAGAAAGTACAACCGATTCGACAATTTGGTAAAGAATGGCACAAAAAAACAGGGTGAATTAAAAGAAGGTTTCCAGAGCCATGTTCACGTTATTGTTAGCAGAAAAGACATTACAAATACAAAAAAGCTAAGCCCTTTTGCAAACCATAAGAATTCAAAGAATATACTTAATGGAAAGGAAGTACAGATTGGATTTAATAGAAAGGAATTTGTTGAAAAATGTGAAAAGCATTTTGATTTGCAGTTCGGTTTCGACAGGTTGATGGTTCATTCCTTCCACTACCGGTACACAAGAAAAAATGCAGCTGCCCAAGTTGCCAGGTCTTATGGCCGTTACATTTCGACAAATCTGGTAACGGGATATGAAACATACAGCAGAGCCTCATTAACAATAAAAGGATTATCGCAGGAGGATCCTCTGAAAAGATTATCAACGATATTCTGGCAAAATAAGGAATCTGCCAATTTGTTAAGGGCAATGAGAGCGGCATCGTCGCCGGAAAGACTGGTTATAGAAGTTGCTAAGAAAATACCTTCTACCATGAGGAAAATAGCCTCATTAAATTTGTAATTCATGGGTGTGAAGGAGCTATTCAACTATTTTCTGGAACTTACAGTTATTGAAAAAAGTATTTTTATTCTGATTGTTCTTGTAATCTCTATTGCTCAATATCTGACATTAAAGTTGAGAATTTTGTGGTCAGTAATTAGTATTATCTTAATTCATGTACTAGTAGCTGTTTTTCTGTTCAGGTTCAGCCGGTATTCTCCGGCAATTCATCTTTTTTACTTCCTGCCTGCTGCGTCAGGATCGGCTTTATTGTTACTTTTTTTCCCGATAAGGAAGGGAAGAAAAAAACGGAAAATTTCTCCCTGGGAAATTGCTCTGCCGTTACGAAGAGGAAAAGAAATACGACTGGAAAACATTAAGAGAGGATTGGCAATCTTCGGCAGCGCTGGCGCCGGAAAAACCGAAAGTGTTTTTGTACCTATTATCAGGCATGCTGCAAAGATCGGGGTAACCGGAATCAATTACGATTATAAAGACGGCGAACTTTCGGAAATCGTAAACTTCTTCTATCAGGGCTCAAAAATAAAGACTTACAATATTATCCCACACCGACCCGAAATTTCCCACAGGGTCAATCCGATCCACCCGAGATATATCGATTCACCTGAAATGGTTAATGAGCTGGTAAGTGTTTTATTCTCTAATTTAAGGAAGAAACAATCCGGGGATAAAGGTTTTTTTCAGGAAGTTCCTGAAGCTACTCTTTCGGCGGTTATATGGCGATTAAAAAGTGAATTTCCCTTCTACTGCACTCTCCCGCATGCCATAGCCATCTGCATGGTTAAATCGGCGAAGGACCTGGCAAAATTTATCGAACCAAATGCTCAAAGCCGTCTAATGGCAGCACCTTTTTTTGATTCCCTGGAAGCTCATGAACAAATGGCCGGAGTAAAGGCATCCATGAGTAATGATCTGAGGAAATTTGCATTTCCATCTATATTTTATGTACTTTCTAAGAGTGAGGTGGACCTGGATATCAACCATCCGGAGTCTGCTGCCATGATCAACCTGGTAAACTCACCGGGAAAAGAGAACACGCTCTCCCCCTTCCTGGCATTAGTGTTTACTACAACAGTTAAGTTGATGCAACAGCGTGGAAGACTGGATTCTTACCTGCTGATGGATGAAGCAGCTACCCTGAAATTACCATCTTTTTCCAGGATACCGGCTACTATGAGAAGTTTTAACATTGCTACCATTTATTCACTACAGGATAAAGTACTCGGGAGCGAACAATACGGTGACACGGGTGTACGAGCAATACTCTCTAACCTGAGCTACCAGATTATCGGAAAAACCAATGATCCGGAAAGTGTGAAATATTATAAACAAATAGCGGAAGAGGTTGAGAAGAAACAATTTTCGAAATCATATGGTACCGGCTTTATTCCGAAAGGTGAAACCCGTAAAACAGAATCCTCCAGAGAAACCTCAAAATACAAAAATCAGGATTTCTTCGGACTTAATACCGGTGAGTTTATAGTTTTTTCTGATGGGATGGACAGAAAAGTACAATTCGAATTGCAGCCTTTTGAACGGGTTTCCCTCAAAACAGTTAACCATATAACCTCCCGTGACCTTGATAATAATTATAAAAGAATATTGAAGGAAGCGAGTGTATTATAGAAATATATTAACATCATGATTCACATATTAAATGTTGATATGGAAGTTGGACCAACTAGATTCGAAAATTACACAGGGATATCGAAAACCTTATATTTTAGGTTATTTTTAAGATAATCTGTTTTTTTATATAAATGCTCAAAATTGAAAGTCTTTGTATCAGAAATATTCAGGATAATCATTATGAAATTAATTTGTTTTACTGTTGTATTATTGCTTTGGTGGAGTAATCTGTTTTCACAATATGTTCCGTTCAAAACGGAAAACGCATCATGGAAAGTGATCATCTATAAAACCTATTGTTATGACGGTTTCTGCGGGTATGATGAATTTAAACTGGAGGGGGATACCCTAATCAATTCGGAGCTTTACAGTAATGTCTATAAATATATCTGGGAGCCCTTCGAGCCTGATGTTAAAAGATATTATACGGCCTCCATAAGAAATGATATCGATAATAAAAGACTTATCGGATTCATAGGTAACACCCACATTGAGGAAGTAATAATTTATGATTTTTCCTTAAACATTAATGATACCGCATATTCACAATTTACCGGCGATTCTGCAGTTGTAGTTTCAATTGATTCCGTACTGGTCGGTTCTTCCTACCGCAAAAGGTATAACCTGGAGTCATTACTGTCTGAGTCCGGATTCTACATCTACCCCTATTCGATCATTGAAGGAATCGGCAGTACAAACGGACTGTTTGAAAGTGTGTCATTTACAACCGTAGATACTCATGTTAATGAACTTATTTGTTATAAGGAAAACAACTTACCCGTATATCCTTATGATGTTGATCCGGATGATTGTACCAGCCTGGTTTCGTCTGTGGCCGTCTTTACAGGCAGGCATCAAATAAGTATTTACCCGAACCCGGTAAGGTCCGTATGTTCCATAACCCTTGAAGAGCCTTTTGAAATCTGTAAAGTATACAATTCAATGGGCTTAATTGTCAGGAATTTCCAAGTGAAGGGAAATTCGCTGCAAGCTGATTTTTCCGATCTGCTCGGAGGTATTTATCATATTCGCTGTAACACTGCTTCCGGGAGCTATTATGCAAAATTTGTTATCGAAAGATGAAATATATTTACAACGTTAGTATCAATTTATACGCAACTCTAAGCCATTCTATTGCATCTTAACAAAAAGAATTATCATGAGACCACATTTGCTTTCAGTTGCCCTTCTTAATGTATTTCTTTTTATTAGCTGTAATAAGGAGGATAGTGTTTGTAATCAAAGATATTATTATTACGATTCCAAAAAATACTATTTAACAGAGATACCTTATATGGGGACAATATCATTCTATGATACTCTTTTATATGATTCAGTTTATAATATTTTAAAGGATTTCCAGGGTATTAATCTTACGAATCTCGATAGTCAATTTAAAAGAAACTATTTAATAGTCGATATAGATTCAAGAAGTTGCCATGAAACTGATGAGATATTTGAGGAAATAAAACAAAACCATAAAATAAGTAACTGTAACAAATGGCTTATTAACGAGAAAGGCAATGAGATAGGTATCTATGATGTGTTTATTTGTAAATTGAAGCACGATTCGTTGAAATCAAAGATGTACGAAATAATAAACAACACAAAAACTACTTTTATTAGAGAAAGTCGCCACCATGATTATTATATGATAAGAGCTGATAAAAATTCACTTGATGATGCTTTGGAGATGTCAAATTACTTTTATGAAAGCGGGTATTTTGAATGGGCACAACCAGACTTTATTGGAGGGATTTATTTTTTTAAGAAATAATAAACATGTGCTAATATAAAGAGGTGTAGAACGCATGGCCGTGTGTCGTCCCGCGCTTCGATTACACCGCAGAAGACAAATTCAAATATAAAATGGTTTTAGTTCACCGCGATACCTTGATAGTTAGAAAGCGGGACTTGTGCCTTGTGGATCCCGACGCTTCGATCGGGACAGGTATGAAAACAGAAATGCTTAACTTGTAAGGCAAAATAACTTATTGTAATGTGTTTACGCAATGCATATTATTCCCGAGTGCTAATAATGATTGCTATTTTGTGGAAAGTTATAAAACCATTTGGTATGAGAGTCTTACTAACCTTATCCCTTCTTTTAATAATGAGTTATCAATCCATATCACAAGACACATTATGTACACCAAGTTTTAATGACATATTTGACTATAATATTGGTGATAAATACACATATAAGAATACTGACTGGGATGGTAGTTCAGGGACAGGGGATCCTATTATTACGTATTCCTTTCCAACTTTTGAGATAACTAATAAATTATTAAAAGGGGATACAACTATCTATATTGTAGATGGACATGTTCTACCAAATTCAGTAACTCAGAGCGATTATGATCCATATAATGAAGACAATGCTGTAGATATAATTATTCTGGTCGATTCATTACAACATAAATTGAATCAATGTAATGATTCCCTTGTTGTCTTTTTATACAATTATGGTGATACCATTTATACATTAATTAATTTGGAGATAATTGATACCCTATTTGTAAAGACACTTGGTTATAACTATTTTCATTATGTTGATGGTGAGCTTCAACCATACTATGATTTATTCTATATAGAGAAGTATGCAAAAGGTATAGGGCTCTTTTATAAGGAATTTATGTTCGGAGAATATGCATATACCGTAGAACTAGCAAATTACATTAAAGATGGTGATACTATTGTCTTCATAAACTCTACAGAAGGGTATCCTTTCTCAAGCAGGATTTCATATTATCCAAATCCGGTTACAGATATAATGAATATTCAAACAAATAATTCTT
>CAYMQP010000092.1:12168-12723 GCA_964392505.1 uncultured Bacteroidales bacterium | reverse complement strand
GTTATCGGAATATTTTACGATTTTACGCAAGTTGAGATGAATGTTGAGGGAGTTATTCAAGCTGTAGAGAAACAGTTTTATATTTCGCCAATACTACTTTTAGTTCCTATTGCACTGATAATTATTATAATAAAAAAAACACCTCCCCTGCCATCGTTAATGATAGGTACCTTATTGGGGGGGGTATTCGCAATTATTTTTCAATCCAACCTTATTCGTTCCATTTCCGGCGTTAATGAACATTATCTGGTACAATCGTATGTATCGTTTATGAAGGCTATGTTTGGCAATATACGAATCGATTCGGAGAATGCTATTATCAAAGAATTATTTCATACTACAGGAATGAGTGGTATGCTAAATACTGTTTGGTTGATACTTTCGGCTATGGTATTCGGTGGATCAATGGAAGCTGCCGGATTTCTGGGACGCATAACTCGTGCCGTTATGAGCAGAGTTAAGTCGACAGGTTCACTGATTATGTCGACTATTTTCACTTCAATATTGTTCAATCTAACAGCTTCCGATCAATAAATATAGATTGTTGTCCCGGGA
>CAYMQP010000092.1:0-12158 GCA_964392505.1 uncultured Bacteroidales bacterium | reverse complement strand
CCGAGGTGTTAAGCAGAACACTGGAAGATGGAGGCACTCTAACTTCTGTACTTGTACCCTGGAATACCGGTGGTGCCACGCAATCGAAAGTACTAGGCGTTTCAACTTGGACTTATTTACCCTACTGCTTTTTTAACCTTATCAATCCTGTAGTGGCTATTATTATGGGATTTTCGAATTATAAAATTCGAAGAAATACAAGTAAGAGTTGATATAGGATATCATACTTTCTCTTTAATTATTTGTATGAATAATTTTTTTTAATACTAAAGTTGGATGCAATCCGGTCGACAATAGTATCGAGGTATTTGGCCTTGGGTTTATTAATAATTGGAACGCCCGTCGATTAAAAAATATTAGCATTGCATTGCCACTCACACTTATACTACAAACTGGATTACTCACGGATTTTATTAGATATCTAACGCTTTGTTTGTTAGTTATATTCATTTTGTATTTCTTAATATTTGCACACTTTCAGTCTCCAAATAGGACATTACTTGTATTGAAGGTATTATATTAATTTTGCCCGAAATTTTGGACAAAATGGAAAAAACATTACTAGTAGTTGTGCGGCATGGCGAGACAGAATGGAATGTTACCAAGCAGTTACAGGGTCAGCAAAACAGTGAGCTGACAAACCTTGGTAAAGAGCAGGCCGAACAAACAACCGAAGCTCTCAGATACAATAAATTTGATGCACTATACACAAGTAACCTGAAAAGATCCATTGAAACAGCCCAAATCGTTAATCAGTATCATCATCTCGAAATCCTAACCGACAGCTCCCTTGCCGAACGTAATTTTGGAATTATGGAAGGTCGTACCAGTAAAGAACTGCAGGAAGAATATCCTGAAATATATTCCAAGTATCTGTCAAGGGAAACAAAATATCAAATACCTGGAGGTGAGAGTCTTGAATCCTTTTTCAAACGAGTTAAAACAGGATTAAATAGTATCATAGAACAAAATACAGGGAAAAGAATACTTATAATTACCCACGGAGGTGTTCTCGACTGTATGATACGTATAATCTTTGACTATCCGCTAAGAGCTCCCAGACAGTTTTCCATTTATAATGCTTCAATAAATATAATTTCAATTACACGTGGCACATGGTTCCTTGAACAATGGGGTTCTATAAGTCACCATAAAGGAAGTAGTCTGAATCTTGAAATCCAAAAGGTTTAATATTAAATACCAAGGAACATTCTGAATGATTCCGGTGCAACTTTATTGATATCAAGCAAAACAAAATAATCGATAGTTTTAAACTCACGGTCGATTGCAGGTTTACCTACTATCTTTGCACCATACCGAAGGTACATTTTCATAAGTGAAGGCATTTCAGGTAATTGGTCGGTTTCATCATACGTTTTTTCAAGCTCATAACCCTTTCGGGGGAGTAAGACTATATTAGGATCGATATATCCTTTAACCAGAAGATCGTAATACAAGCCATTTCCCACAGCACTATCCTGACTAGTAATGGAGCAGCAACCAAATAAATAGCGTTTACCTTTCTGATAAACATAGTTGGCAATGCCCTTCCAGAGTAAAAACAATACCCTTGTGTTTCGATATTCCTTAAGTATGCATGCTCTTCCAAGTTCCAGGCTGTTATGCAGGATTTTTCTTCCCAGCATATTCAGGAAGAACTCACCATCGGAATAGAAACCGTTTCCTCGTTTTGCCATTTCGTAAGTTTGCATCCGGTAAGTACCAATAACACGTCCGCTTTTTAAATCCCGGATGATCAAATGGTCACAATACCGGTCAAATTTGTCTTCGTCCTTAAATGTCAGATAGGAAGAATCCAATCCTTCCTTTAATTCCAGATTGAATACTTCAAAGCGCATACGTAAAGCCTCGTCTACTTCACTCTGATTTCGAGCTACTTCAATGCTGTAAAGGTTATCGGTAAATTTAAAACTCACTTCCTGATTCCAATGGCGTTGCAACCTGGGGCGGAGCTTTAGGGAAGGAAATACTTGCATGATTTTGGTTTTCGTATAATCTGTTAAATATAATACTATAAAAATGGATTTAGAATAATATACATTTAAGCAAAGCTAACAAGTAGCAAGTTATCTGAATTTCTTTCGAAAGATAATTAATAATTTTTTCAAGTATGCTTAAACTTTTGTATCAATCTAACCTTTCTTTTTTATGTGGCATAGGTAGTATGTTTCTGGCAAATTTAATAATAAATACAAGTCAAATTTTTAAGGTAAGATAATCAAATCTTATTGCTTTGATGATTTTGGGTATAATGGGAAATCATTAGTAGAAATAAAGTACATTTTTATACCTGCTTATATAAGCAGTACTATTTCCGAATGAACATACCCATGATAATATCTCTAACCATATGCGGATTTTCCTGCAGGCGTCGTGCTGAATATTGGAACCATTGTTCGCCGTAAGGAACATACACCCGCATCGGATATCCTTCATTTACCAGTTTACTTCGTAACCTGGGTGTAACACCCAGCAACATCTGAAATTCGAAGTCATTCGTTGTTCTATTGTATTGTTGTTGGAGATGGATTGATTTCTGTATAAGAATTTTATCGTGGGTGGCAATAGCAGCATACATGTTATTTGCCAATATATATTCCAGGCATTGTATAAAACTATCACGTATCTCATGCTTCTTCTGAAAGGCAATTTCAGGTGTTTCACGATAAATGCCTTTACATAATCTGATATTGGGTGGAAATTCATTAGTCGTAATACTCTTGATATATTGCAGGTCGGAATAAGTTCTTTTAAGACACGACTGAAAAACAATACCTACATTATCGTGGAATTCTCTGTGAAGCTGCTCATATAATAGAATTTCTTTACTGGTGCAGTTTGAATCTTCCATATCGATACGAACGAAATACCTGTATTGATGTGCCGTTTTAACAATATCGCGAATGCACCGGTAACAGAAATCTTCGTCCCACAATAGACCGAACATGGTTGGTTTAAGCGAGAAAGTCGAGTTTATTTGAGCTTTTGCAATTAGTGCAATGGTTTCTATATAACATTTCTGATATTCCAGGGCCTGTTCGCGCGAAGTTACAGATTCGCCCAAAATATCGATGGTTGACAAAATATGCTGTTTATTTAATTCTTTGATTACCCTGAATGCATCACCTAATTTTTCACCGGCAATATATTTACGTGAAAAAAGCCAGATAAATTTTTTTGGGAAAAAGGGAATCATCCACGCTATAATCCTCTGTATCATCAGCAAACTTTTAAAAGATGATTTTTGTCATATTAAATCATTGAATTACTGAAAGTTATACTTCGTTGTAGGATTAAAACAGGATTTTTATCATTATGATTTAAAAAATAGTTTATACATCATGCAGAACAATCAAAAAAAACCGGAGCTTCTGGCTCCGGTTTTAATATGAATTAAATTAAGCTCTCTATTGTATTACCATTTTGCTCACATGGTACATAATCTCATTTCTTATCCTGATAAAATAAAGCCCGGGCGGCAAATCGCCTATATAGAAATCTTCTTTGTATTCGGCTTCATAAATTTCACGCATGATGAATAAGGTGTTTTGTCCGTTAAACACTTCAAGTATATAATTTCCGGGATAGCTGAATGTAGCTTCAATGGTGATGAAATTAGTGGCCGGATTTGGATAAATATCAACCTCCATTGTTTCATCGGCGAGTTCACTTACCGATAATCCGGTGTGTAGATAAACCGAGCGAATAGTTTCACATCCGTTATCGCCTGTAACTGTGACACTATATGTTCCAGGTTGTGTGGCTGTATATGTCGATTCAGTGCTACCATTGCTCCAGAGGTATGAAGCATAACCTGAACCGGCATCAAGAGTGTAAGGAAATTCGACAACCAGTTCTTCTCCACCAAGATCAACATCCGGACTGGGAATAACCTCGATATTTCGGCTAAAATCGTCGTTTTCCGGCCGGAGATCGCCATCGCTGGTCAATACAATCTCAATTACTTCCTCTCCTGTATCTTGAAGCGTTATGGTATTTTCAGTTGTATGTATACGGCTGGTTCCCTGTTGCCATATTCCGATGTTTTCGAAATATTCCGTAAACAGAGGTACACCACCTTTAAAGTAATCCAGCGTTATTTCGGCTCCCTGGCGAGCCAGGTTACCATTATTTAGAATAGTAACGGGAACATCGTCATACTCCCCTGAACATGAGGTGGCATCGAGTCCGATAGTGGTTATCATATAATCAGAGATATCCAAGTAAACCAATACAGTATCGCCTCCATAACAGCCCGTTGTTGTATCGGTTACCAGTACTTCAACCAAGGTAATATCGGTTACTGTATACGTTTGATTGGTTGAATTATCTTGCCACAGGTAAACCCAATTTGGATCGTAACCAGCATCGAGCACCATTTCGGTCACATAATACACTTCCTCTTCATCAACACCCAGGTCGATAACCGGATTAGTATTTGTCCGAATCAGGGGTTGAATTGTATCATTTTCCGTTCGTAGGTCACTGGCAGTTACAGCTGTTAAATCAAAGTAATAATCACCTATTGCAGATAGATCTACCTGAGGAGTAAAAGTGTGATCGTATGTCTGGCCGGGAAGGAACTGCGAGAGATTGATCAATTCATTTACTCTTGTTTCTGAGTTTAATTTATAGCTTACATTAATATCATCGGTTACCTGTATAGTATCGGTTCCGTTATTTCTAATCCTTAATATGACCGATTCAACTCCGGTTCGATTACAGCTTGATGTTGGATTTATTAAGGTGTATGATTGTATATCGCGTATTTTCAAATATATATTAATAGTATCGGAGGCGGGACATCCATTATGATCCAGGATATCGAGCCAGTATTCACCTGATTCATCTATGATTTTTGTTGAATTTGTATCGCCATCGCTCCACAGATACGATTCGAATGAGGGATCTACCTCAATTAGATAGGTGAGTCCAATAATTGTAGTATCATTTCCTAGATCTAATTCGGGATATCCGTAAACACTGATTGTCCGGAAAATAGTGTCATTTTCAGGAATCGTATCACCTCCGTAATCGCAGTATGCTTTAATATCATAATCACCTATACCACTCAGGTCTTCAGTCTGGCTTATAAATGTAAACCAGCGTCTTGAACCTGAATACAATGGAGTATCCAGTATTAATGAATCTTTCACAGCCGGTTGACCCTCAAATTCATAGTACAGATATATTATATCGTCTATAATCAGACTGTCTGTACCAAAGTTTCTGACTTGTACCTGAATATTTTCGGAACTGCTTAATTCACAAGACGACTGTGGCCATATAATGCTGTCGATACCTACATCATTGAAAAGGAGTTCGATATATACCGAATCGTATGTTTCACATCCATGAGTGCTTTCAGTAACCGTCAGATATACGGTTCCGGGTACTTCAACATCGAAAATAGTGTCAGTAGTCATATCGTGCCAGAGGAAGGAGTATTCCGGCTCAACTATTGGACGGATTACAACCGTATCAGGTAGTCGTGAAGAAATAGTATCTTCCAGACCAGTTATAGGATTCTGCCAGATTTCAAACGATTTCCATGCCGTATCGTTGTTACTACCGTAATACCAAGGATCATCCTCAATAAGTGTATAAGCTGTGATCTGATATATACCGGGTGAAGTTACATCGAAAGTTGTAGGTAATTGGAACAATACACTATCACCGGGTACAAGATCGGCAGCTAACTGGAAGGTGTCAATAACCGGAGGATTGCTTTCAAAATCGTACCCGATAATCAAAGTATCGTTGGTTTCCAGATCGTTGTAACCGTAATTCTTAATCCACAGACTGATCTCATCGGGATAGCTAAACTGGCAGGTATCTTTTGGAATGTCAATTGTCGATACACCCACATCATCGGGAGCAGTGTATATTTGAAAATCGTCGAAAGCAAAACCCTGCGCATACGATGTATCAGAATCAGACATAAAAAGGATTCGGAACTTAACCTTTTCTTCGCTCTCAATTTCTTCCGGTAATAAAGCTTTTACTGTTGTCCATTCATTAGTACCGCTCCAACCCGGAGATTCCAATGCAAGTACTGAATCAACCGTCCAATTCCAGGCAGTATCATGCAAAGTATCATTTACCATAAACCAGGTATTTCCATTATCAATCGAATATTCAAACCGGGCACCATCTTTATCTTTTTGAGTATCCGACCAATATTCAAATTCAATAATATTTCTCTCTTCTCCGCTTAAGTTATAGCAATTACTTACAACAAAAGAAGTATCATTATTTGAGTAATTACCGGTAGGTGATAATACCCATATTTTAGGTGATAAAGGATCGGTAGGTATTGTTCCTGACATATCCAGGTTTTCCCATTTCGAACCTTCATTTGGCAACCAGATACCCCCATGATACTCGAAATTCTCAAAATCTGGTGGGACAATATTTTTTTGGATAACCAAAGGTTTTGTAAACAGATCGTTTGATGCATCCTGATCGCCGGATAAATCAATTCCTACAACAAAATCATTGTAATAATCGCCTTGCGGGAAGTTAATCGTATTTTTAAAGGTGAATAATACGCTATCATCCTTAGCTATTCCGCCATATAAAGTATCGTAGACCAATGTTGAATCAATCCCCCAGATGCCATAAAATACCGGTATTGCTGATGGTGCGGCACCATCAGCATAGTTTCTTAGCCATACTTTGACCGAATCATTATCACAATTTAAACATTCATTGTAAGGATCCAAAACATCGGTTATTCCAACATCAATAAGGAGTTTTTCTCCAATTATTGCAAAATTATCAATACTGAATCCGGGCCAGGGAACTGTTTGTGATTCAGTAATTCCAAAACGTAGTTGAAATTGCTTTTTTCTTTTGGCAAGATCATTAATAGAGAGATCGTAAAATTCTTCCCAATATGAATTATTGCTACTGGGATCGCTATTCCAGATATTTTGCCATGAAACACCCCCATTTGTTGAAATATCAATTACTCCTTCATCGGGTCCATTTATAGCAAAATATGTCATCATATATAACGATACACCTTTATAATATGTCAAATCGAGTTCGGGTGAATATGCATAATAGGCCGTAGATGAATCAATATCCGTATAAT
Organism: uncultured Bacteroidales bacterium; assembly: GCA_964392505.1. Taxonomy (GTDB): domain Bacteria; phylum Bacteroidota; class Bacteroidia; order Bacteroidales; family UBA10428; genus UBA10428. The sequence continues at coordinate 5,038 of CAYMQP010000092.1, read as the reverse complement.
AACCGCCATCCAGGTCTGTAGCCAATATTCCGGTTCCGTTAAAAGGTGTTGATGGATTTTTTTGTGAACCAACCTGGATTCCTTCCGGCCAACCGACCTCAAAATTTGGTTCAAGTGTCCATCCGGCACCACCTGATTCGAAATCATCATAAAAAACTGATTCTTTTATTAAATGTGTTTCAGGAAAAAATTTCTGAGAGCTAGGATACAACGTATCGCTTATATTGATTCCGTATGCTGGAACAGCAAATTGTACCGAAGCCTGACCTTGAAGCGTATTTTCAATTGAAGCAACGATCCACAGATTATTATCACCAAGCCTAAGGTTATAGCCAATATCGGCAAAAGTAACTTTACCACCACTTAATGTAGCAGAAGAAATAGTAGTTGATGTATCGGCAATATATGGTGCATAAACCTCATTAACAGTATACATTAATTTAAAACTAATATCATCAAGATAATTTACTCCGCTTCCTGAAGGCACAACAGTAAGGGAATCGAGAGTTGCATTACCTGTATTACCCAAAATTCTTACCGTAATTCTTTCAAGGGGTATATCCGTTGCACCCGAAGGTATAACATCATATTCGATTGAAGTATAAGTTGTTTTTTTAACAAATTTTTGAACTATGGTATCTTCCTTCACGGTAACACTGTCAACATAAACACCAAAACCATTGCCTACAATACCTTCAAAGGCAAGCTGAAATGAATCGGTCAGATATTTAGTATCGATATCCTCAATATCAAAAACTTCATCCTTCCAATAAGCAATATCGGATGTCCATTCATGAATAACGTCCCAATTACTGCTGGCACTTTCACGAAATAACAGTCGCAAATAATCAGGCCCTTTATAGGGTTTCTCATACTGACAATGCCAGAACCTTAATGTGGGTTTACCTGATCCGTCTAGTTCCATTGTAGGTGATATAAGCCTCACAGTATCGAGCTCTAATGCAGGAAAATATAATCCAGCATTGAAATTGCCCTGTTTGGGAATTTCAGGATTGTAAGGATCACCTCCCGACAGCCATTGTCCTCCATATGTATATTCCCACTCTTTAAATGGTATGATTGGATCATTAGTCCATCGGCTCGTTGTTTCAGAATCTTCAAAGCCTTCGATAAGATAGTATAATTCCTGAGCGTTTAAAGAAGAAAACAATAAGCATGATATAATTATTTGAAATATATATTTCCTCATGATAACTCAATAGATTACTTAATTTCTAAACATTATTTTTAATTAAATTTTAGATAACGTGCTGATTATTTATTAATTGAATTTTATACTATGTAACTTCATACATTTTTACGTTAAAGTTATATTAAAAGTTATAGTAAATTAGTAAATAGACAATTACAAAAAACCTTATCTACGAAATATCCGTATAAATTCATGAATAAAATTAAATCTGACATGAAGAAAACTACCCTAGTACTAGCTTGTCTTATTTTAAATTTGTTTCATTTAAATGGGCAAATAGGTACACGCTTTTGGTTTGCTCCTCCTGACGTTTCATGGGATCATGCCCAGGATAGTAAACCTTTAAATCTTCATATAACTGCTGTATATAATACTCATGTTATAATTTCCCGGCCTGCGGACCCGGGATTTACACCCATTGAATTTGATTTGAACCAGCAGCAGACCCAAACTATTCAACTTGATGCTATACTTGCTGTGACGGATATTGAAGTATATGCTAGGGATAGGTTTGCTGGCAATTTCCTTCAAAATAAAGGCTTCCTGATTCAATCAGATCCTGGTGAAATTACTGCTTATTATGAATTAGCAGGAAATCCTAATACCGATATTATTGCTCTCAAAGCTGCCAATGCATTAGGTAAGGATTTTTGGGTATCAACACAAAGAAAATATAAAAATCATGGGTATTCCGATGATTACAGTGGATTTGTTATTGTTGCAACTAAGGATGGAACTACGGTTAACATTGACCCTAACGGAAATACTTTAGCGTACAGCGGGACTACAGCTTACAATGTAACTCTTAACAAAGGACAGTCATTTGCCGTAAGGGCTGCTGGACAAGCTCCTGCACAACATATATTTGGAATTAGAGTAACCTCAAATAATGACATCACTATTATCGTTTTCGATGATTCCATGCAAATTGATGATGGTGGAGGGAACTGGGATATTTTTGCCGACCAATTAGTTCCGACCAGCCTTGTTGGGACGGAATATATAGTACTTCACGGATGGGTTTGGGATAGGGTAACTTCAACTGCAGATGGTGAAGCAATTTTTATTACACCAACTCAGGATGGAACCTTTATTGAGATTGATGGTGTACCGGTAGCGGGTCCGTTAGCTGCAGGCTCTTATTTTGAATATACAATAACTAAAACTGTACCTCCACTGGTAACATATGTCTGGGCTTCAAAACCTGTTTATGTTAATCATATTTCCGGTTATTCAACACAACCTTTAATAACCAATGCCGGGCGTGAACTTGGAGGTGCTATTCTTCCTCCTATTGATAAATGTACAGGATCGCATAGTGTTACTGTAAAACGAACCCCTGCTCCTGGTTTTGTATTCTTTAACAATCTTATGGTTCGAAATGATACCGTTGCTTCAAGCCCAAATCGAAATCAGGCAATACATAATTTCACTTATTCAATCGATGGCGGACCTCCGCAAGTAATTCCTGCCAGTCATTTTACATATATTATGGATTCTGCGTTTGCTATTTATGACCGAACTAAAGCAGGAGGGGCAGCTTATTATAATAGTGTATCGGATGGCCAGATTTTACGAGTCGATAATCCTATTGCACGATTTCACCTTGGAGTAATGCAAGCCATACAATCACCCGGATGTAAATACGGTTATTTTTCTGATTATGCTGCCAGCGATGCAAGTGCTGGTGTAGGGGGATATACATTGGGTCCCTCGGATTATGTATGTAGCTTAAATCCTGTTCAATTGGTTGCAAATGGCGGAACATGGTATCAATGGGGTGGTACATTTGATCCATTACTGGTTAATCGCCTCGATCACGATGATATTGCTGCGCCATATTTTTTCCCTGATAGCGCAGCAGTATATTATTTCTATGTTCTTGTTGGAGGTGAATGCCAGTCGCAGGATTCACTCAATATTGAAGTTATTGTTGGTGAGGAATATGCTTCAAACTTTTCATTTTCAGCCGATGTGGGCTGTTCACCGTTTACTACTGACCTAACTAACCTTTCAGATACGAATGCTCCTATACAAATATGGAATATTATTCCTGCCGTGGGTTCAGCATATGAGTTAAATCAGGATACGCTTCCTCTGACTTTTCCACTGACATTACCTGAAAACTTTACAGATTCAATTCAGACCCATACCGTAAGACTTATTGTAAAAGGACCTTCAAATTCTTGTCCGACTAGCAAAACAAAAGAAATTAAGGTAAAACCATTTATCAAGGCAAATTTCGGTGCCTTTGATACCATTGGTTGCCAGCCTTTACTGGTCAATTTTAATGACTCTTCTTACGGAAATCTGGATACTATTAATGGATTTTTATGGGACTTTGGCGATAATAGTCAGACTTTTGATAGAAATACCTCACATGTATATTATAATTATGGATTGGATGACACTACCTATATTTCAAAACTGGTGGTGACATCGCCATTCGATTGCATGGATTCTTTAACCCAAAACATTATTGTACATCCCCGTGTACGAGCTGCAATGGCCGTTAACACAAGTGCCAGCTGTTCGCCACTGGACATTACTATTGATCCCGGCAATTCCATTGGTGTCGACACATTTTACTGGCACGTTGTATCGCCAACTGCTGATACCCTCTATCAAACCGAGTCTGATAATCCGGTAACATTATACCATCAGGATATTACCTATGCAAGTCCCGATACAATTTATGTTAATCTTATGGGAATGAATCGTATGGGTTGTACCGATTCATTTCCTCAACGTAACATAGTTGTATTTCCTGAAGTTAATGCCTTGTTTGAGATTCTCAATGATACCATTTGTGATGCCGATTCAATATTATTTACAAACACGTCTCAGGGTTTTGATCTGTTTTATAACTGGGATTTCGACGATGGCTCTGTTTTACAGGATACCACAGGTACCGATTATACACACCCATTCTTTAACCGTTCCGATGTCGATTCAGCATATCGGGTTACTCTAACTGCCACATCGGCTTATTTTTGTGAAGATGAATTTGATACGGTAGTAATTGTACATCCCTATATTAAAGCCAATTTTGGTCTTGATTATGAAAACAATTGTACCCCCATTCTTTCTACATTTTCTAATATGAGTATCAGGGGGCATGAATTTGAATGGGATTTTGGCGACGGCACAGGATCAACCACAACCGATACCAGTTTTACCCATCAATATTGGAATAACGATCCCGATAACGATACTACATACACCATACAGCTTATAGCACGCAACAATGAAGGATGTTCCGATACCACTTACCGCACATTGAATATATTTCCACATGTTGTTGCTGCCTTTGGAATTTCCGATTCGGTGGGTTGTTCGCCGCTTAATGTATCATTTACAAATACATCGACGGGTGGATTGCTATCCTTTTTGTGGGATTTTGGGAATGGCACATCTAGCACCAATCCAAATCCAATCCCAAGAAACTATACCAATTACACTGATAATGATACCAGCTACATCATATCACTTACAGCTGTGAATCCGAATGGCTGTGACAGTGTTATGTTCGATACCGTCAGTGTTTTTGCTTTTATCGATGCCGACTTTAATTTACCACAGGCCGATAGTTGTTCTCCTTTTGTAATACATCCCGATAACCTGAGTTCGGCTGGAGCGAATTTCTTCGAATGGGATCTTTTAAATTCAGGCCTGCCTACCGATTATAATGTGATTCCTGATTTTGGCACATTATCAAATACCGGACTAACAACTGATACGCTATACCTCAGGTTGATTGCATACGGAGTTAACGATCCCGAGCATTTAGCCTGTGCTGATAGGGATTCGGTTATGGTACTGGTA
>CAYMQP010000091.1:0-12791 GCA_964392505.1 uncultured Bacteroidales bacterium | reverse complement strand
TGTGAGTGCTGAGATGAAAAGCACAGCAAATCAAAGGATAACAGAAAGTGCATTAATAGTTATACCCCTACCAGTAGTTTTTAATGTATACTTTATGGTATCAGCCATAGAAGGTTGCTCGGTAATTTCGGTTTTCAATCTCCAAAAGATATGAATGGTATAATCTACTCCGATCCCTATTGCAATTGAGGATAAAAGTGAGGTAGCAATATCGAGTTCGAAACCTAACCATCCCATTAGCCCAAAATTGCATACCAAGGCAATTAGCAAAGGAACGCTGCCAATTAGACCGGCATTAATCGAACGGAAAATAATTGAAAGAAGAATTGCGATTGCCAGAAGGGCGAATATCAGTGAATTGATTTGCCCATGAACAATCGATTCTGAAATTTCTTTTTCCATCAGACTATAACCACCAACAAGAACGCAATAAGGTGAGGCTTTTTGCATTGAGTCAATTTTGGACACCACCCTATTGAAACTCTTCATATCATTCGCTTTAAATTGTGCCGTCAGTGATGCCTTTGTGTAATCGAAGTTGACCAGCTGTTCGAAATCGTCAGAGTCACCACTCATAGAATATAATTCAATATATTGAGCAATGGCGTTGCGTGTACTAGGAATTGTATTATATAATGAATCACCGGGATTGTTCAGAGCCCTGCTTATGGTTCGAATAATTTTTGCCAGCGAGGTTACTTTATCCACTTCGGGTATTTTCAATAGTTCCGCTTCATAGTAGTCCATGGTTTTCATTATCGAAGGGCTTTTAATATCACCTTCGAATAACAAGGTAATATTTTTTGTGCCTCCAAAATATTCATCGGCAATTCTATTGGAAATTCGTAACTGATTCGATGCAGGTAATATCTTTTCGTTACTAATACTGACTTTCAAACGTGTAATACCTGTTCCGACAAGAATCAGCAACACAGCAAAAAGTATAATGATGCGTAATGGTTTTTTGGTGGCTACATTCCCCATCATGTCTAGCATCTTATCGACCCATGATAATTTTTTACCCTTATAGCTTTGATTTATTTTACCTTTTTTCATTGCTGAAAGAATTGCTGGTATAAATGTTAAACTCAGGATCAGGGCAAAGAAAATTCCCAGGGCCGAAACAATACCCATTTGTTTTGCCGGAAGCATTATATGAACTACCATACCTAGCACGCCTATAATAGTTGTATGTGCGGTGAGGATGATAGGCTTTCTGAGGTGATTCATTATATTGGTTACTATTTTTTTCATTCTCCAATCAGGATAACGTGCATTTAACTCCTGATATCGTGATATAATATGAACACCGTAATTATTTGCGATGGCAATCATCATTATGGGCACCAAAACGGCAATCAGGCTAAAATCCCAGCCAAAAAGAGGAATCAATCCCATAGAGAGTATTATTGACATCAATACAACACTTAAGGGCATAATTACACCTCGTTTTTCGTGGAATGAGAAATAGAGAAAAAATATCATAATTAGTAATCCTAGAGGGAGCAGTATTGCCAGGTCGCGAGTTGCTTTACGCTGTATTTCATAGCGTAAAAAGGGTGCGCCATTCAGAAAAACTTCTTCGTTACCCGGGAATGCATTTAATTGCTCATATATTGTGCTAATTAGTTTTTTATCGGATATACTATCGGCTGGAAACAATAGGATCAGTGTGTACTGAAAATCTTCCGATACTACTGTACCATAAACCAGGTTGTTATTACGAATTCGTTCTCTTAATTTTTCACGACGTTTATCGGATGAGGGTATGCGTTTTACAACCGGATCGACAATCATAAATCCTTCATCTCCTCTAATATCTTTCATTTCGAATAGCGACATTACCCGTTCAAATTCTTTCTTTCTACCGAATGCTTTACTTAAATCCTTAATACGTTCCAGTGTACTTTTTTTAAGTACATCATCGGTATGAAAGAAGAGAATTACGGGTTCGTTGTTTCCAAAAATATCCTGTAGCTTGTCCTGATTAATCTTAGCAGGTATATCGGAAGGAAGGTAACTATTCAGATCGGTATTAATAGTGGCATTTTTTAAGGGAATAAGCAAGATTAGTGATATTAGAAGTGGAACTACGATAAACCACCATCGATGTTTTATTATGTAATTTATTTCAATCAGCGGTTTCATCACTTAGAAGCTTACCCGTAATTCAACAAAAGCACCATTTAATACAGTTCCGGAAAGATCGAAGATCGAATTTTCGGGACCTTTCATGTAACTACCTCCAAATCGCAATTCCAGTAAATCGTTTATCTTCCATTTCAGCGACGAACGTATCAGATATTCTTCAGACGTTATGTTATAATATCCCGATAATTCTACCATGATTATATCATGCGCAAGCATCCGGCTTACCGATAAAAACAAGGCATGATTATATTCTTTTTGCTGGTTGAATATTTTTTGGTTAAATAATGATGATTCATAATATGTTTGGTCGGTAAAATATTGGAGTTGCTGTACCGGATCGTTAGGATCGAGGAGGATTGGAGGTTGAAGCTTGGTGAAATCAATTACGTATTTGCCTATGTACTGAATAATGGAAGTAAATCCCCAACAATTGCTTTCCACACCGAAGACGTAAGCCAGATCGGGATTAGGAATATGCATACTGTCTTTGTAATTCTTTGTATGGTTATAAGCAAATTCGCCGCGTATTATTATTGATCCCGGATAAATTGCGAAATCACCACCATATACCTGTTTTCTATAAAAATCGGGGATATAGTGGATAATCGGAATTTGTTGTTCCAGGTTTAATTCGGCTATTCTGAATCCGTAAAAGGGATCGAATCCGTTGAAATATGAGAGGGAGTAACCGATTTTAGTAAACTCGAAGTTCAACCGGCCGGCTATCGATCCGTTTTCAAAGGTCATATTTGGATTTACAGCAGGAATAAACTGCGCAGCTTCGTTTATGGTAAACAAGTTATAGCGATAGGTCGAGGATTTGTATACAGGGATTCCAATCAGTTCAAGTTCAATCTGAGGAATAGGAAAATACTTAAACCTGATCAGTGTATTCGAAAGTTTTTGATCGTCAGGTTCTGCTGAAAGAAAGAAGTAATCATTCGGAGTAATATTATTGGTAGGATTGAATCCTTCAGTACGGCCCCATTGAACGATCTGATTACCAACATAAACATGTAACTTCCTTGCTCTATATCCGGCATAAACTTCTTTGGCCTGAATTATAAGCGTATCTTTTCCGAACTGCATTCCTTCACGTAGACGCAAATCAGCATAAAGAAATGATGATTTAAAGTTTAGTTTTGGTAGGATAGCAAATTCTCCAAATACAGAGGCATAATCGTAGCTTTTGCCTCCACCAAATAACGAGCCTCTTGTATATCCGTTCCATTCGATCCGATTGGAATCCTGTAAATCTGTCTCTGATATTGCATTTTCAAAGAGTCCCTGACCTCGTGAAGTGGAATACAGCATTACCAGACATAATCCGACATTTGTTAATCTTAATATCATCTAACCTTACTTTTAGAATTGGTCTCCGAGTACAAGAATAACTTAAATCGAAGTAATTACAGTTCGTTGCGCGCATTTCGGACAGGTGCTTGTTGTCCGAATTTTGCACCAAGATTTTCGGAATTCTAACTTTTTGATGATCAGGACAAACTCTTAAGTACGAATTGTTCGGATTGGAGTTGGAATAAATTGATAAAATGTATACTAATTAGGATTCCTTGAATTGAGCAGGAGTTTTTCCGGTAATACTTTTAAATACCGAGAAAAAAGTAGATTTACTATTGAAACCGGATTCATAACCAATAGCTTCGATGGAAAGCATATCTTTCTTTGGGTCGGAGAGCATATCTTTTACAGCCTCAACGCGGTATTCATTAACAAATTGATAAAAATTTTTGTTGAAACCGGTATTCAGTACCTCGGTAACAACGTGTCTCGATAAACCAAGTTTTTCTGAAAGTTTATCGATAGTCAGTTCACTGTCGAGGTATGGTTTTTCATCTTTAAAATATTTTTGAATTTTTTTCTGAAGCTCCTGTTTATAATTTGCCTGTAACCTTGAATATTTATATTTTGTATCGGAATCGGATGAATTAGTACCGTTATTTGAGAAAATAAGCTCTTGTTTAAGTCCATAAAAGCCAAGAATATACAGGAAACCCAGCAATACCGAATAACTATAATTTATAATAAACTGACTGGTGATCTTAAAATAGTTTAATATACCAAAGGTTAGTGCACCAGCCCAATAAAGTATATAAAAAATTAAAACAAATAATAGCCAGCTAATGCGCTTATAACTATCCAGGGTTGAAAATTCATTTTTCAGATTAATTCGATGTCTGTGTACTTTAATAATACTCAGAACCGAGTAAACGATCCAGGAAGCGAAGGTGGTTACTATGTAAGCTATTCTGAACCATAAAGTTCCGTCAGGTTTCAGAAAATTCTCAACTGTTAACTTTTCACCCAGTAGATAGGCTAATCCTTCGAAAAAAATATAGGGAAGAAGATGAAGAAGCTGTGCGACGTGTAATGAAAATTTTTTGTTTGTTAAACTACAAGTATATAAATACAACGTTGGATTAAACAAAAAAAACGGATTGGAAAGAATAACGCCTTTCTCATAGGTCATCAGGTCGATAGCAAGGGTACCAAATTCAATGGCAATAAGAAAAAGCCACGAAGCCAATACTTTATCCGAAATGGTCCGGTCTTTTTTCGCAGCTATAAGAAATCCGGTAAAAATGGCTTGTGAGAATCCTATCCAAGCAATAGTCTCCATGCGCACAAATGTATTAAAATTTCTATTCGAGTTGATCGGGAGGTAGGCTGTTATGGTTATTTATTCTTCGATTCGGTGAGTAAGTTAACAAACTTGGGATTGTGAATAATAGAACCATGTTATGATGTAATAGTTATGTTTAATCCAATATACTGTTATTATTTCCTCGGATGATGCTCCATGATCGATTGCCGCAAGTATTCCCGGTCGAGGTGAGTGTAAATTTCGGTAGTTAAGATCGATTCGTGCCCCAGCATTTCCTGTACAGCACGCAAATCGGCACCTCCCTCTATCAAATGGGTTGCGAATGAATGACGGAATGTGTGCGGACTGATTGTTTTTTTTATTCCGGCTTTTTGTGCCAGTTCTTTAACGATAGTAAAGATCATAACCCGCGTAAGTCCTTTTCCTCGGCGGTTCAGGAATAGGAGATCGCCGGCATTTTTATCGATAATCAGATGATTTCTGTATTTTTCCAGGTAAAAATTAATCTCATTCAGCGCCGTACGACCTATGGGTACCAATCTTTCCTTGCTGCCTTTACCCTTAATTTTGATGAAACCCTCGGAGGGAAAAATATCCGAAAGCTTAAGGCTAACTAATTCCGAAACACGTAATCCACAACCATAAAGCGTTTCAATGATAGCTTTATTCCTGTGCCCTTCGGGCTTACTTAAATCAATAGCAGCAACCAGGCGGTCGATTTCGGTAACGGTTAGCACAACGGGTAATTTCCGACCTAATTTCGGTGATTCTAAAAGTGTGCTGGGATTTGTACCAATTATTCCGGTGTATACAAGGAATTGGAAGAACGATTTGATCGAACTTACATTCCGCGCCTGAGTTCGGGCAGAAATTCCAAATTCACTTAACCAGTTAATATATTGTTGCAGGATCTCTAACGATACTTTATCAATTTCATTTTCCAGTTTTTGTGTTGTAAGATATTGATAGCACCGTCTAATATCGCTAACATAAGCCTCAATACTGTTTTTTGAAAGATTTTTTTCCAGCTGAAGATAAGTTCTGAAGTCCTTAATATAGTTAGCCGGGGAATTCATCTTTTCTTAATATTTTTTTGAAGCTCAATTACATGTGAAAATATACATTTGCCATATTTCTGGAAAATATAATACTAACAATTTATAACTTTAGGAAAATTGAGAGGTTAAAGAGTTACTCGTGACTAAAAAAACAAAAATTGTAGCAACCATTTCCAGTCAGTTATCGGATGTTGAATTTATCAGGAAGTTGTATGATGCAGGCATGAATGTCGTCAGGTTAAATACAGCTCATCAGACTATTGAAATCACCCGGTGTATTATTGATAATGTTAGAAAAGTATCGGATAAGATTGCCCTGATGCTCGATACAAAAGGACCTGAAATACGTACCAATCCATCGGAATATAATATCGATATTAATGCGGGTGATTCCATTATGATCCGAGGCGACCATACTAAAACTTCGACACCTGATTGCATTTTTGTTTCGCATGATAATTTCGTAAATGAAGTCGAAGTAGGGCATAAGATTTTAATCGATGATGGTGATATTGAACTGGTAATTGAAAGAAAGGAGAATGATACATTATTTTGTAAGGCAAGCAATGATGGATTGATTAAAGCCAGGAAAAGTGTAAATGTACCGAATGTGAATTTTAATCTTCCGGCTTTGAACGAAAAGGATAAAGAATATATACAGTTTGCTATTGAGCAGGATATCGATTTTATTGCTCATTCCTTTGTAAGATGTAAGGAAGATGTTTTGGAAATACAAAAAATACTCAATGCTAAAAGTTCACGCATTAAATTAATTGCCAAAATTGAAAATCAGCAGGGAGTAAATAATATCGATGAAATCCTAGAACAAGTTTATGGCATTATGGTGGCACGCGGCGATTTGGCCATTGAGATTCCTTATGAGAGAATTCCGGGTATTCAAAAGCAGATTATTTACAAATGTATCGATGCACGAAAGTCGGTGATTATTGCCACACAGATGTTGCATAGCATGATACATCATCCGCGCCCTACACGCGCCGAAGTAACCGACGTGGCCAGTGCCATATACAGTAAAGCCGATGCTATTATGCTAAGTGGTGAAACGGCTTTTGGAGATTATCCTGTTGAGGCTGTTGAAACGATGGCACGCATAGCCAAGGAAGTTGAAGAAAGTCGAGGTGATTTTCATAAAACACCCCTTGTAGTGCTGAGTACAAAAACTTCGGCCTATCTTTCAAAATCGGCTGTTGCAGCATCGATTAAACTCGATGCAAAATATATTATTGCCGATACAACCAATGGTCGAACCATGCGAAATATTTCGGGTTTCAGAGGTCGGAAACCTGTTTATGTGCAATGTTACGATAAGAGGGTAATGCGCGAAATGGCGCTTTTATATGGCATAATTCCCAATTATATGGAATCGAATACACTAAATGCTTTTATTGAGGAGAGCCTTCTTCAGCTTTATGAGAGTAAGCAGATAAAAAAAGATGATCTGGTTGTTATATTGGGAGGTAATTACGGTGTATCGTATGGAGCTTCGTTTATAGAAATCAGTACCGTTGAAAATCTATTCAAACGATATTGTTAACTATAGTAAGGATTTCAGTGTTCCGGGTTCAGAGTTCAGAGTTGTTAAAACTTTGAACTATGAACTATGAACTTTAAACTTTTAAACTTCCTTTTTCTAACTTCGCAATTATAATTTTGTTCCATGAAGACCGTTTTGCTGATTATTGTCCTCAGTCTAATCAATTCTGTTAACACATCTGCGCATCCTATCCATGTGTCGGTGGTTAACATGGATTATATGGCCGATTCGAACCGGATTGAATATTCCGTACGGTTATTCTACGACGATTTTCAGGCTTTGATAAACCATAAATATAATACACTGCTGAATTTCAAAAGCATAAGCCGTATGACAACAAAAGAGCAACATGCTGTCACCGATTATATCGCTCATAACTTCAAATTACTTAATGATAATGAAAAAAATATCGAATCAGAATTCATTGGTTGGAAAATGGAAGATGTTACGGTTTGGCTCTATTTTTGTGCAAATCTTAAAGCGGATTTGTCGGTCATAACAATTAAAAATACAATTATGCTCGATCTATTTACCGATCAGGTAAATCTTGTAATTTTGCATATAGATAGCGATCAAAAAGGATTCGAATTTAATAAAAGGATTACTACTCAAAATTATAAGCCCTGAATGAAACGTTTTCTTTATAGTGTAATTATTTTCCTGATCTCTCCTGTTGTTATACTTGCAACACATAACCGGGCAGGAGAAATTACTTACCGCCATCTGAGCGGTTATACCTATGAAATTACGGTTACTACCTATACCTATCGTTACAGTAATGCGAATCGGGATAAATTGGATGTTTCGTGGGGCGATGGTTCTATTTCCACAATACTGTTGGTTGATCCTCCCGGGCACGAAATCATAGAAGGCACCGATTATTATCACAATATATATATCGGTACGCATACATTTCCTGGCGCTGGCGTTTACGAAATACTTATGCAAGATCCCAACCGCAACCAGGGAGTAAATAACATACCCAATTCGGTGAATGTCATTTTTTCAATCAAAACCACCATGCTTATCGGTCCAAATATAGGTTCAAATAACACACCAGTGCTGACAAATCCGCCTATAGATAAAGCAGCACGGGGACATTTATTTATTCATAATCCTGCTGCTTACGATCCCGATGGCGACAGTCTTTCGTACCAGATTACGGAGTGCACAGGAGCCAACGGCGATCCTATTGAAGGCTACGTACTGCCATCAGCTACCGATACTCTCGAAATTGATGAAGTAACCGGCGATCTTATCTGGAATACACCGGCTGAAGTAGGGGTGTATAATATAGCCATCTTTGTTCATGAATGGAGGGAGGGAATACACATTGGCCAAATTGCCCGAGATATGCAGATCGATGTTTATGAAACGGACAATAATCCTCCTGTTACTCCTTCAGTTCCCGATTATTGTGTTCTTGCGGGCGATTCTATCAATATATCGTTCCATTCCACCGATGCCGATGGTGACCAGATGCAGCAGAGTATGTTCGGAGGTCCTTTTGAGGTGCAAAATCCGGCTGCATTCCGTGTTGATTCCATCAATTATGGAAATATTTATTCGCGATTCCGATGGAACACCGATTGTTCGCATGCCCGCAAACAACCTTACGGTGTCATACTGAGAACAGAAGATATCAACGATGATATAAGCCTGGTAGATATCACCAGTTTTACTATCAGGGTACTTCACAAAGCACCTGAAAACCTTATAGCTTTGCCCGGTTTGGATACCGTCCGGCTTGAATGGTCGGCTACAACTTGCGGTAATGCAGCAGGCTACAAAATTTATCGGAAGTTGGGAAGTAGTACATACACTCCCGACAATTGTGAAACAGGAATACCTGCTTATACAGGTTATGAACTGATCGGTTCTGTTGCAGGTGGCAATACAACTTTTTTTACCGATGATAACGAAGGTGAAGGACTGGTTCCCGGATATGATTATTGCTACCGAATTACAGCTTATTATGCCGACGGAGCCGAAAGCATTTCCTCGGATGAAGTATGCACAATCCTCATACCTGGAACACCACCTATTTTAAAAGTAAGTGTACTGTCCGATGATGAAATAAATGGAGTAATTGAACTGGCCTGGGCTGTGCCTGAGGATATTGATACAATCGACGATGGTCCATATCAGTATGAGGTTCTTAGAATGGTCCCCGATGACACTGATTTCACATCAATTGCCTTGGTTCCTGCAGTTCCTTCCTACGATCTGACTGATACAACCTATACCGATGCAGGTTTAAATACAATGATATTCCCCTATACATATACAGTTAGGCTTTTATATGACGATGAGGGTACTTGGAAACAAGTGCCAGGAAATGAAAATGCTACTTCGCAATATATTGAGATTGATGGCGCGGATAATCGTCTGACATTGAATATGAAAAAACGATCACCCTGGTTGAATTTTCAGTACGACATTTACAGGGAAAATTCTTCCGGAGTTTTTGTTTTAATTGATTCCACCGAAACATCAGAATATATCGATTCGGGATTAGCAAATAACCGGGAATATACCTATAGGACAATAGGGGAAGGGGTGCGACCGCTTTATGGCCGCTCGTATAATACCCTGAATACATCACATTTGGCAACAGGTATTCCTATTGATACCATTCCACCTTGTCCTCCCGATCTGTTCGTTACATCAGAATGCGATAGCTTGGTACCCTATAATTTTCTTACTTGGGAGGATCCTCCTGTCGATAGCTGTGAAAATCAGGATATAATAGCGTACAGAATTTATAGTCGTGATTCATTATACGGTGACTTCGATCTATTAACAACAGTTGGTCCTGATATGTTTTCATATAATGATACGGCTGAAAATTCAATTGAGAAATGTTATGCAGTGGCAGCAGTTGATTCAGCGTTGAATGAAAGTGAATTATTACCCTATTGTGTTTACAATATATGTGGATTCTTTGATTTACCCAATGTTTTTACACCCAATGGCGATGGAATTAACGATATATATGTTTCATTTAATCTGAATAATTATGTGAGACGAGTCAGAATGAGCATATATAACCGCTATGGTAAAGAAGTATATAAAACTGAAAATCCTGATATCGAGTGGGATGGCCGATATAATGGCAAAATAGTATCAACTGGGGTGTATTATTACATTTGCGATGTGTTTGAGCCGCGTATAACAGGGACTCTAATAAAAACACTCACTGGATTTATACATGTTTATTCCGGTGAAGATAATGTGAGAGTCGAATGAGCAGAAATATGATAGCTATATTGATTTGCCTTGGTATTTCATTTTCAGGGCTTCGGGCACAGGTTAGCGATATTTTGCTAGATGCTTACGGGTATTACTATAGCGGAGATTATTCCAGAGCTTTGGAAGCTTTCAAAAAGTTAAACTCAGAAAGTTCTACTCCCCGTCCGGTCGATCTCGTTTACAAGGGTATTTCGGAATATTATTTAGGTAATTATTCAAATGCATTATCCGACTTTATTGCTGCTTCAGAAAAGAATATTCCACAAGCTTATTTATGGATAGCTCGTACTGACATCTTCCTTGATAATCAAAGTGAAGCACTTTTATATCTAAAAAAATATCTGCGGTTGACTCCGGGTTATAAAATTGAAGATATTAGAAAGGATCCTCTATTTAAGCCGTTACATAATACTGATGGGTGGTATAATCTGTTACAAAACAATTGGCAAAACGAAATTCAGGAAATTCTCGACGAAGCGAATTTTCTTTCAGAGAAACAACGCTATACCGAAGTACATTCACTCATTGAAAAAAACTCTCATAATAAAGATATTAGGCTAATTGAGTACAATAGTAAAATATATGCTGCAGAAGGTAATATTGAACTGGCTATAAATGAACTTAACCAGGGTTTATCCGTTCATCCAGAAAATGAACTACTTCTAAAAGAAAAGGCTGATTATCTGATACAGTTAAGTAAATACAACGAAGCCTTCGAAATACTTACAGAACTTTTAAAAGCTACACCAGAAGATTTTCCCTTACGCTATTCGCATGCCGAAGCTGCATATAAATCGCGAAATTTATCAGTAGCAAAAAATGATATCGATTTGTATTTACGATATTTTAGTAAAGAAGAAGCTGTTTTACTTGCCGGTAAGATTGATTATGCCTCCGGTAAGTATTTGGAGGCACTTCGCTATTTTAACAAATTATTGAAAAATAATACATCGAACGCTGAATATTTTAAATTCCGGGGATTAACTTATTATCAGACCCATACATTGAAGCAGGCGGCGTACGATCTTTCAATGAGCCTCGACCTAGTACCTGATGATGCAGAAACCAATTACTATCTGGGTATGACATACAACTTAATGGGTAATAAAAGAATGGCTTGCTATTATTTGAATCGTGCCATGGTTTATGGCGATCTTAAGGCAAATGAATATATTCAAGAGAATTGCAATAAATGATTTTGATTCCAAGTTACCTAATAACTGTATGACTGTCACTTACATTTTCAAGCCAATACCAAGATTAATAATTGCAAAAGTATGGCCAATTTCAGCCATTATAAATAAGTTATCGGAAAAACTATATTTTACCCCGGCAAATAAACTAAACATCAGATGATAATCAGCATCAAAACTTCTACGCTCATAAACCGGAAAATCCCCATATTCTCTCCAGCTATCAAACCTTATACCTAAATGAAAACCTCCATAAGTATCGAGTGCGTCAATAAACTAGTAATGATAGGTTCCTCTAATTGCTCCAATAAGGTTAGTACTTTTCCATCCGTATTCATCTAACCATCCGGCATCTAATACCTCGTTCTTATAGGTGGCGGCACCCAGTATACCACCTATTCCAATAACTCCAGGTCCCAGGTCGTCTCTGAATCCATAATCGAATGAAACAGCCACCGGAGGAAGCATAGTTCTGTAACTGTTTCTAAAAACCCAGGGAGTACCATAACCGATAGTAAAATTCAAGTGCTTATCACCTACATTGAATGGTTGCCCTTTAACGTTGTGGTTACACTGAAATAATGTTAATACTACTATCAGGAGCGATATAACCAGTTTTTTCCTACTCATATATAAGTTAGATTTTCGAATTAATCTGTAGTACTGGATAAGTATGATTAACAGAATTCAAACGTTAAAAATCAGGAAATATTATTTCTTAATTCTGCCAGAAAACTTTTCATGGATACCGTATCTTTTTCCTTGATAATGGTTTTAAGCCGGTTCATTTGATTACTTATACTTTCCAGTTGGTTGAAAGTATAAGGACTAAACAATATTTCTGAAAGAAGATAATCGTCTTCCGATAGCAGTCCTTTGGCAATTTCAAGATGTTTTTTAAATGTGGTACCCGGAGCTTCCTGCTGTTTCATGCATGCGGCAAATACCATAGTCGAAGC
>CAYMQP010000090.1:0-12797 GCA_964392505.1 uncultured Bacteroidales bacterium | reverse complement strand
CTCTTAAGTTGGTAGTCGGCATATTTTATATGGGGTAAATAGTCTAAGGCTTCATTATAAACCATAGAAACGTCAGGTATATTAAACATTGTTTCTGGATCAATGGTATCGGGAGTAACAATTGAAAATCCACCGATTGAATCCAGATCGAGAAGTTGAACAAGGTTTAGAATTGAAAATTGCAGGTCGTTTTGCATATTGGTAACATTCAGATTTTCATTTGCTAATTGTGCTTGTATTTCAAGCAAATCACCTTTTGCCACACTTCCTGCTTCAACAAGTTTTTGGGTACGGTCTACCTGTAATACCGTTACTTCTCTCTGATTTCTAGCTACTTCCAGTAATTCTTGTTGATACAAAATGGCAAGATATGCCGATGAAATTTCAAAAGTTTTTTCAACCTTTTCCTTTTCAACATTCTGAACAGCCGCCAGGCTGGCATAATGGTTACTCCTGATATTATTATAATTCTGCAAACCATTAAACAAGCTGACCCTGGATGAGATGCTATAATTATCATACAACGAATTGTCCAGAATAAACTCGTTTGTAAATGGATCGACCTGGCGCCCGAAAGTATAGTTCCTGCTTATATTACCGTTTAAATCGGGTAAAATATTCGTTTTGGATTGAAGCAGATCAACTCTTGCAATATCCGATTGCAGCTCGGTTCGTTTTATCTGTAAGTTATTGGCATGAGCATATTCAATGCAATCAGATAATGTCCAAGGCTTTTGCGAAAATGATAATAATCCAAACGATGCAAGTACTATAAAAAAAATAATCCTGTTTTTCATGGTAGTATCAATTATGATATTATTTTCATTAACATTTATGTTCGTTTACGATAGAGCAAATGAATATAATTTTCACCTTCACTGGAATCGAGGATTTGAATTAATTCCCAATCAGCGCTGTATGAACTAATATATTGTCGAAGTCGTTCAACCCGTTCTGATGAACTTGTTTCTGAACTACTAAATTCTCTTATATCAATAGATTCCAACCGGTAATGCTGAGTTTTCGTTCCACCTGAAAACTTGATTTCCAGTTCCGCCTTTTCGGCTTCATTTACCTTATTAAATGGAATGCAAATTTCTTTCATTTTTAACCTGCCTTCATTGCTTTTTTAATATTCTCTGTCACAATATGTCCGTCGAAAAGTTGGATTATCCGGTTGGCCTTATCAGCATCGGCAGGAGAATGTGTGACCATAACGATGGTTGTGCCATCGTTATTAAGTTGAGTCAAAAGATTCATGATTTCTTCTCCGTTCATAGAATCAAGATTTCCCGTAGGCTCATCGGCTAGAATAAGCTGTGGTTTCGAAATTACGGCTCTCGCAATGGCAACACGTTGCTGCTGTCCGCCCGATAGTTGCCGAGGAAAATTCTTTCGCCGATGTACCAGTTTAACTTTCTCCAGCGTTTCCATCACCTTTTTCTTCCTTTCGCCTGAAGCAATGCCCATATAAAGTAAAGGAAGTTCAACATTATGAAAAACCGATAATTCTTCAATAAGATTAAAGCTCTGAAAGACAAATCCTATTTTACCTCTGCGAAATCGGGTCCGCTGAATCTCGTTCATATTGGTAACATCTTTATCGCAGAACCAGTATTTTCCGGAAGTAGGTCTGTCGAGCATACCAAAAATATTAAGCAATGTTGTTTTGCCACAACCCGAAGGACCCATAATAGCAACAAATTCTCTTTCGTCGATGGCCAGATTTACCCGGTTAAGAGCAGTTGTTTCTACTTCGTCGGTACGAAAGGTTTTAGTAAGCTCTTCAGTTTTTAACATATTGTATTAAGAGAATTTTTATGCGTTTGATTTAATCATTAATTATGCCACTGTATGTAAAGTACTTTATTTAAATTATTTAAACTAAAATTTTGTAATCGTTTCTGTTCGAATTTGTGACAAAAAGAGTCCGATTCCGAACAATAAATATGTATTATCAACGTCCTTATATAAATTACAGCTGCTAAATTTAAGCACAATATAAATACAACCGTACAAATATCCTGTGTTGTTTAACATTAGTCATTTTTGTCCTATTCGAATGTTTAGTGAGTTCTGAAATAATAATTATTTTTGTTTATATACTTGTGTTTTAAAATCAAGCAAGCATGACCAAGAAATCAGGGCGAATTCTGGCTATTGATGATAACGAAGATATTTTGTTTGCGCTTAAATTATTGCTCAAACCTAATGTTGAGTTGATAACAACGCTGAGTAATCCTGATGCTATTCCTGAAGAGTTAAAAGCGGAAGATTATGATGTTATTCTTCTCGACATGAATTTTACTAAAGATGCAAGCAGCGGCAAAGAAGGTTTCGATTGGCTGAAGCGTATTAAGGAACTCGATCCTGATGCAGTTGTAGTTTTCATAACGGCATATGGCGATGCAGAAAAAGCAGTAAAAGCAATCAAGGCTGGAGCAACAGATTTTATTTTAAAACCCTGGCAAAACGAAAAATTACTCGCAACGCTTAATGCTGCCATCGAACTACGTAAGTCGAAAAAGGAAGCCGGAAATTTACGTACACGTCAGAAGGAATTATGTGCCATTATCGATCGTCCGTTTCACGAATTCATTGGCGATTCACCTGAAATGGTTGAGGTGTTTAATACAATAAAAAAGGTTGCCAAAACCGATGCCAATATTCTTATTCTTGGTGAAAACGGTACCGGAAAAGAACTTGTAGCCAGAGCTTTATATAGGAATTCGGTACGATGCCAGGAAGTATTTGTAAGTGTGGATATGGGTTCTATTACTGAAACTCTTTTTGAAAGCGAATTATTTGGCCATGTGAAAGGTGCTTTTACTGATGCCAAAAATGATAAACCCGGTCGATTTGAGCTTGCTTCGAAAGGAACTCTGTTCCTTGATGAAATCGGAAATCTTTCATATGCACTTCAGTCTAAACTCCTGACTGCTATTGAACGGAGAGAGATAATCAGGGTTGGATCTAACAAACCTATCCCAATTGATGTTCGTCTGATTTGTGCTACAAACAACGATATGCATAATCTGGTACAAGAAGATAAGTTTCGGCAGGATCTTTTATATCGCATCAACACAGTTGAAATTCATATGCCTCCGTTACGGGAGCGGGCTGGCGATATAACTGTACTTGCTAAGTATTTTTTTGATATTTACTCGAAAAAATATAAAAAGAAGATTTCGAAGATTAGTCAATCGGCTCTAAATAAACTCAATCATTACAACTGGCCAGGAAATGTGAGAGAGTTGCAACATGCTATTGAACGGGCAGTAATCATGTGCGAAACAAATACTCTCGACTCCGACGATTTCTTTCTGTCGTCGCAGAAAAAACAGGATGATATGGCCCTTGATACTTTCAACCTTGATGATATTGAGCGTAAGATTATTTTAAAAGTACTCAAGCAAAACCAGGGTAATATTACCCAGGCAGCAAAAGAACTCGGTTTAACACGCACATCGTTGTATCGAAGAATGGAAAAGTATGATCTTTAAAAATTTTCGTTTTAATCTTGTTCTCAGGGTCATACTGTTAACAGTTACGATCTTTCTGTTCTATTATTCATTCAACACAAACTTTTTTTTTACTCCCATAATTGTTGGTGCCCTTATCTTATTCCAAATCTCGTCGTTAATACGTTATATAGATAAGACCAACCGCGAATTAACCTCATTTCTCGAATCAATCAGGTTCAGTGAGTTCACCCGCAAGTTCAATATGGAAGGTATGGGATCGTCGTTTGAGCAGTTGAATGTAGCACTAAATGAAGTTATCAGCGATTTTCAGCGAGTGCGGTCCGAAAAAGAAGAACATTTCTACTACCTGCAAACCATTCTGCAAAATATCGATGTAAGCCTTATTGCCTATCAAACCGATGGAACTATAGATCTTATTAATAAATCGGCTAAAAAACTGTTTCAAGTATCAGGACTTACAAACATTCACAATCTTGAAAAACTTAGCAAAGAACTTGTTAACGTATTGTTAACTATAAAACCTGGAGAAAGCAAACTGGTGAAAGTTTACGATGAGGAAGATTTTTTGCAACTCGCCATATATGCCACTACGATAAAAGTCAGAGAGAAAGTGACAACTCTTACGACTATAAAAGATATTCAGAATGTACTTGAAGAACAGGAAACAGAAACCTGGCAGAAACTGATTAGAGTTCTTACACACGAAATCATGAATTCGATCACACCTATTGCCAGTTTATCATCGACGCTTGAAATAATGTTGAAGGATTATAGTAAAGATCCTGCCGGACAAACAATTGTCGATAACGAAAGTATAGCTGAAATCGAAAATGCATTACAAACGATAAATAAAAGAAGCAATGGTCTTTTACATTTTGTTGATACATATCGCAACCTGACGAAGATACCACAACCAAATTTTACCTTCTTCAAAGTGAAATCACTCTTTGATAATATCCGTTTATTACTGGATGATGAATTGAACAAATTAGGTATCAAATTCACTACACGCATCGATCCTGAACATATGGAAATTACTGCCGACGAACAGCTCATTGAACAGGTATTGATCAATCTGATCAAAAACTCTATTTATGCTTTAAAGAAAAAGTCAAAGGCTGAGATCCGACTGCAGGCCTTTTATAATAAGCGAGGCAGATACACTATTCAGGTTGCCGATAATGGCCCGGGAATTCTTCCCGACGTGCTGGATAAAATTTTCATACCCTTCTTTACTACAAAATCATCAGGTTCAGGTATCGGATTAGCATTATCGCGCCAGATTATGCGTCTGCATAACGGTATAATCACTGCTCATTCGAATCCCGAAAAGGAAACTATATTCACACTTACCTTTTAATGATTTTTTCCGAAAGACAAAATGACAGTATTCGGTATTAATTTTAAAAAACAATGAATTACTGCATAAAGTTTAAAAATATTCTAACTTTTTTGATTTAGATAGTATTATATATGTAAATATTTAAATATTTGCATATTTTGGTATATTCTTTGAACCTGGTATTGCAAAAATTGTTAAAACTTAAAAATAAATATCATGGCACTAGAACATTTAACTAAGGATACATTTAAGGAAAAAGTATTCAACTATGAAGTAAACAAAGAATGGAAATACGAAGGTCCCCGACCGGCTATTATTGATTTCTATGCCGACTGGTGCGGACCCTGCAAATTGGTAGCTCCTATTTTAGAAGAGTTGAAAACCGAATATGGTAATAAGCTCGATATATATAAAGTTGATACCGAAGCAGAACGGGAATTATCATCAGTTTTTGGAATACAAAGCATTCCGAGTCTCCTTTTCATACCCTTAGATGGACAACCTCAGATGGCTCTGGGCGCATTACCAAAGGAAACCTTCCGCAAAGCAATTGGCGATGTTTTAAAAGTTAACTAATGAAACAAATTCTAATAAAACATCACCTTGCTATTGTATTGACATTTCTCGGATTGCTTGCAGGCTTTGCATATTGGAGATTTATTGGTTGTCAGACAGGCTCATGTCCGATTACTTCAAACTGGTATTCCAGTGTTCTTATGGGAGGCCTGTTTGGATTTTTAATTGCTGATATCATTAATGACTTCCATAAAAAAAGGCATTCAAAACTTGAAGAGCCTCTGAAGTAGTTGTTTCTCTTTGTAGTAATGTTCTGATTATCAGATTAATATAGCTTATCTTTCCAAGGTAACCTAAATAGTTGAAAGCATCGCATTTTACTTAAAATTTTTTAGTATGAAATATTATTTTACTAAACAGCTTAAGAAGTCTTTCGAAGAAACCCGATTATTAGTTGAGGAGAAGTTAAAAAATTATGGATTTGGGATTGTATCGGAAATCGATATTCACGAAAAGTTCAAGGAGAAACTAGGCCTCGAATTCAAGCGATATAAAATATTGGGGGCATGTAGTCCAAAACATGCTTATGAGGCTATTTCGTTAGAAGAACATATTGGATTAATGTTACCCTGCAATGTTATTCTTCAGGAAAAGGGTAAGAACTTTATCGAAGTCTCATCAATCGACCCGGTGGCATCCATGCAGGCTGTAGAAAATGATTCTCTTTCAGGAATTGCTTCTGAGATCAGAAATAAACTTAAGGAAGTTATTGAATCGCTTTAAAAATTATTTTGAGAGTTGTTGTTTTAATTTATACCGATCAACTTTGAATGAATGATTACGTGGGAGTTCATCGATAAATATAACTTCCTTTGGATGATAGCGTTTTGGTAACTCATCTATTAATGCTGATTCCAATTCTTTTTCAGTGATTTCGCTACCACCCTTTTCTAAAACCAAAACAACTTTCTCACCCAGTTTTTTATCGGCCACGCCTATTACAGCACAATCTAATCCGGTTGTTTTGGATACTATTGCCTCGATTTCTTCCGGTATAATTTTTAGGCCACCTGAATTTATCAAACTGTCATAACGGCCAATCCACCGAAAGGTAGTATTATCGGATAAGTCGACTACATCGTTTGTTATAACCTTATGATCGAGAAAGTCTGCCTCGATTTCCAAACAACCACGTTTATCGACTGAAAAACTCACACCCGGAATTGCTGTATATAAACGTTCGTAATCAATACCGCTTATCTTGCGTATAGCAACATGCGAGCATGTCTCAGCCATACCATAGGTTGCGTAAACTTCATTGGGCAAATCGCGTAACATAACTTCCAGTTCATCACGAATTTCCGCCCCACCAATGATCAGCTTTTTAATTCTACGCAATGTTTCAACAGAATTCAGCGAATTGTAAGCCTGAAGCGGTACCATAGCGCAGAAATCGATTTTCCCAAAACCAGTAATATCGGGCATACTTGAAGGTTCGGTGAGCAATAGATTCATCCCGCCAGTAAAAGCCCTGACTACCACCATCTTTCCAGCAATATAGTCCATAGGAAGACACAAAAGAACAGTCTGTCCGAAATGCAGATCGAATAGTTCGCAAGTTCTTTGCGCCGAAAGCATCATGGATTTTTTTGGCAGTTTAAGTTTTTTAGGAGTTCCGGTAGTACCGGAAGAAGTTTGCGTAATATAATCTTTCTCATCGATCCACTCCCTGATAAAGGCATAAATTTTCTTCTCCCAGTCAGGAATACTTCTATCTTCCTTGATACCCTCACATATATCGTAAAGCGTATCGATTGGATGAATTCTATTATTAATCAATAATCCATGAAGGTTATTTTGCATGAGATTTTTATTTTGTAAAAAACATAGAAAGATCCCACTTTTTTCGAGGGAAATAATACAACTTTTCTCCCATAACTGCAAGAGGTGATTCAATATTATTTTTAAACAGTGTTCCCGTACCCAATCCCTGAGCCATTGTATTGTTTAATGTAAAGGTCCATTGGGCAATAGCATTAAGCCCTATATTAGTTTCCAATGACGAAGTGATCCACCAGCCAATATTCAGTTTGTTTGCTACTTCGATCCATTCTTTACACGAACCAATGCCTCCCAATAATCCCGGTTTCAACACAATATATTTTGGATTAACCATTTTTAATAATTGAAGCTTGTTTTCAATAGGATATTTACCGATAAGTTCCTCATCGAGAGCAATAGGTATGGGTGATGTTTCGCATAAAGCTGCCATTTCATCGAGCTGGGAAGGTAATATAGGTTGTTCGATGCTATGCACTTCCAGATCGGATATGCGATATAGATATTCGAGAGCATTTGCCGGATGAAAAGCTCCATTGGCATCGAGTCGCATCTCAAGATCTTCGGCTTTAAAGCGCTTTCGAATAGAAGCTATCATCTCATATTCTTCATCAAAATCGATAGCACCAATTTTTAACTTTAAACATCGAAAGCCCGAATTTAACTTTTGTTCAATCTGGGCATACATTTCCTGTAAGGTTCCCATCCAGATCAAACCATTAATTACAATGAATTCTTTTCCCTGTGTGAAGGCAGAAGAATATAATATCTTCGATCCTTCCTGTTCCAGATCCTTCAACGCCGTTTCAAGGGCAAAATTTATTGAGGGATATGCATACAGTGGGATATTAAGATTGTAATAACCCTTATTTATAAGATCAACGATCTCTTTGATTTTCTCTTTATATTCCTTGGTATCATCCATGCTTAAACCAGGGAAAAGGGAACATTCGCCTATACCTGTTTTAAAAGGATCGGTATCATCATAAAGGACAATATAATAAACCGGTTTGATCAGCAGCGTTCCGCGAGAGGTAACAGCTGGTTTACTAAACTTGAATTCGTTATAGCGGATAACAGCTTTAATCATTACAATATAAAACCTAATCCGAATATTATTGAAAAAATAAGTGTAGTTATTGCCAGTTTTTTCAATTCGGAATTTAATTCAACAGGTTCGGTGTTTTGAATAACAACCTTGATGTTTAAAACAAACAAAGGAAAGGTTAAAATGAAAAGAAACTGAAAGATAGAATGATAAAATTTCAGTGTATAGATCAAACTAAATATCATGGATAAACAAATAAGGGTTACATGATATACCTTGGCTCCTTTAGAACCTATTCGTACCACCAAGGTTCGCTTACCTGAAAGAGAGTCGTTTTTTATGTCACGCATATTGTTTAGGTTCAATACACCAGAACTTAGTAAACCAATAGTTGCCGCCGGTAATAATACCCATAGGGTAAAGTCATGCGTATGCAGATAGTATGTACCGGCCACTCCAACTATGCCAAAGAAAATAAAGACAAATAAATCGCCCAGACCAACATATCCATATGGTTTTCGTCCTATAGTATAGGTGATAGCTGAGTAAATGGCAATAAGTCCGAGTAATAAAAATATTAATTTGCTCCTGATACCGGGTAAACCAATCAGAATAAGAAGTAATCCATTAACAAATGCTAAAAAGGCGAAAATTATAATCGCTCTTTTCATACTTTTCCTACTAATCAAGCCATTCTGAGTAACACGCTTAGGGCCAACTCTATTAGTATTATCTACTCCGTGAATAGCGTCGCCATAATCATTAGCCAGATTCGATAATATCTGAAGAAAGAGGGTTGTAGATGCAGCTAATAAAAACATCTCCCATCGGAATGATCCATTGGCAAATGCCAGAAAACTGCCAAGCACTGAACAGGAAAGTGCGAGAGGGAGTGTGCGTAACCGAAAAGCTTTAATCCAGATTATTATATTCATACATGCAAATTACGGCATCTTTGGATATTTATCAAAATCGGGTTTTCGTTTTTCAAGGAAAGCTTTTTTACCTTCCTGGGCTTCATCAGTCATGTAATAAAGCATGGTGGCATTACCGGCTAACTCCTGTATTCCAGCCTGACCATCAAGCTCGGCATTCAAACCTGCTTTGATCATACGTAAAGCCAAAGGACTGTGTTCCATGATTTTCTTACACCAGCCAACCGTTTCATTTTCCAATTCAGAAAGGGGAACAACTTTGTTAACAAGTCCCATTTCCAAGGCTTCCTTTGCTGAATATTGATTACATAAAAACCATATTTCCCTGGCTTTTTTTTGCCCTACAATACGTGCCAGATATGAAGAACCAAAGCCGGCATCGAAACTACCTACTTTCGGACCCGTTTGCCCGAATACAGCATTCTCCGATGCTATAGTCAGGTCGCATATCACATGCAGTACATGTCCGCCTCCTATAGCATAGCCATTTACCATAGCAATAACTGGTTTCGGAAGCGAACGTATTTGCTTCTGTAAATCAAGAATATTCAGTCGTGGCATTCCATCTTTACCAACATAACCTGCATAATCTTTTACATTCTGATCGCCACCGCTGCAAAAAGCCTTTTCACCGGTACCAGTAATGATAACTACAGCAATCTCCTGGTTCTCGCGGCAATATACCATGGCATCACACATCTCTTTGGTCGTGTCAGGAGTAAAAGCATTATGATATCGCGGTCGGTTTATAGTAATTTTTGCAATACCACTATAATATTCGAATCTTATCTCATCATATTCTTTCAGCACAGTCCAAATTCTTTCCTGAGCCATATCTATCTTTTTTATTGATTAATTATCAGTTGAATTATCTATCCCCATAATCAAATGGAAAGCTTTTACATTGTTCTGTCTTTCTGTTTTTATCTCCAGTATGCCAGCTTTACCGGTATATGTGAAAAACCTGGGTAATTCTCTTATTAGGCTTTCTTCATTTATGGCACAAAAATAGTTTAAATTAAAGGCTTCAGCTAATTTTTGCAAATTAACAGGGTGATGCGCTATAATATAGTTCTCGTAAGCCGATTTAGTCGATGGTCCGTCGAGTAAACTGAATATTCCGCCGCCTTCATTATTCATTACTACAATTCTCAGTTTCGAAGATAACCTGCGGTTCCACATGGCATTGGAATCATAAATATAACTAAGATCTCCAACCACAGCAACTGTAAGTTTATTTGAAGCTAATGCCGTTCCCGACGCAGCTGAAAGGCAACCATCGATTCCCGATACTCCACGATTTGAATATACCTCGTTGTTATCAGAAGTCGTAAATAATTGAAACAACCGCACTATGCTGCTATTTCCTAATTCAAGTATGCTTTTCGGTGGAACATATTTAAGTATATGTTCTACGGCCGAAATATCTGAGAAAGGAAGCTGTCTGATAATTTGTTCTTTTTTAATCGTAAGATTCGCTGATGCCTTAAGCCAGCTATTTTTATAACCATATTCATCTTCTCCCTTTCTTTTGACTTGTATAAGCTGAGCATATACCATTGAAGCAGGACACGATAAAATCGAATTTTTTTGTTTAAAAGTATCCATAGGATAATTGTCGATACCTATACGCCAAGTAGAAAGATTTCTGATATTTCTTAGATAGTTTTTCAGTTTTTTTGATACTATTTGCCCTCCGGAATAAAGAAGCAAATCAGGAGGGGCAAGTGAATTTGTCGAAGTATGCGATAATAGTAGCTCAGGATTTGAAATGATATTCTCTGACCTGATGTTTGAAATATTCTCAGCTATAATTAATACTCCAGGAAAGTTCGAAAGATTTGCCAATGTAATTCCTTCATTCGCCCGAATATGATCCTGGCCATGCAGAATTAAAATTTTATGGGCATTTTGCCATGCATTGCTGAATTCATCAGGTAAAACAATATCATTTTGTTGTTCACTCAGAGTAATAGATGAAATGATTTTTGAGGTAAAAGGTAAATCGATATAAAGTGGCTCATCGATAGGTACATTAATGTGCACCGGACCCTTTGGTTCCTTTCTTGTATAATTGATTGCCTCCTGTATTTGATGGTGTACATCGGTTAATATTTTCTGTTTAGCTATATCGTCAGGAAGATGATAGCTCTTTTTTATAAAATTTCTATATACCTCTTTTTGACGTATTGTTTGATTATCCTGCTGATCGATCCACTTACCAGGCCTGTCGGCAGTTATGATCAGAAGAGGAACATGAGCATAATAGGCTTCCGCAATAGACGGGCTATAGTTGAGTACTGCAGTTCCGGATGTACACAGCAAAACAACAGTTTCCTGTGTATACCTGGCTATACCGAGAGCAAAATACCCGGCACTTCGCTCATCGACAATACTATAACAGCTGTCTTTAAAACGGTTGTAAAATGTATCTATTAACGGGGCATTTCGTGAACCGGGCGATATAACAATATGTCTGATCCCCTGAAAATGGCAAATTTCACTCAGGTCGGTAATATGTTGAAAGCGATGTAACATGTGTTATATTTGCTGCACAATAGAAAGTAAAGTATCAGCTTTGATTTCGGTTTCCTCCCATTCATCTTCCGGTATCGATTCGGATGTAATTCCTCCACCTACGTATAATACCAACTGATTTCCCATAACCTTCATACACCGAAGGTTCACAAATAGCTGCATGCCTTTATCGAGTCCCACAGGTCCCAGAAAACCCGTATAATATTCCCGATCGTGTTCTTCAACTTTTTTTATAAAATTCATCGATTTTTCCATTGGAATACCACAAACAGCCGAAGTTGGATGAAGGGCATTAATCAATGCGGGTAGTTTATTACCAACTGCTTCTATAGAAAAATAAAAATCGGTACGAAGATGAAGTAACTTCCCTGCTTTTTTAGTGTAAGGTCCTTTCTTGGAATAGTCGGAAATCTCGTATTCGCCTAATATTTTATCTATGTATTCTGTAACGTATTCCTGTTCTACTTTTTCCTTATGATTCCAGTTAGAAACGTGTGTATTCTCTTCGGAATAGGGCCTTGTGCCTGCTAGCGATACTGTATAAAGTTGATTGTTGGAGGCGCATATTAAGGGTTCCGGAGTGGCTCCCATCCAGCAATGCCCTCTGAAATGAAACATGTATACAAAAGCATTTGTGTATGACTCGCACAACAATTTAAAAATATTTACAAGATCGCGAGAATAATCGCCCGGTAATATCTTGATTCTCGAGAGTACCACTTTATCATATTCGCCCACCTTTATCCGATCAATGGTATGGATTAATTGATTAATAAAATCAGTTTTTTTAGTTTCTTCAAAATTCAACTTTTGAAATCCGTTAATAAAACTCGGGGGAATTGATTCCAATCGCTTGACTTCAGTGTCGGAAATATTTTTACGGTAGACAAATTCTGGTTTAATAATATAAGTTTTATTATTGTTGTCAGCCCAGAAGGGGGCAATTAAAAATCCTCCTGTTTTAGGAATCTGAGATAAATTGGTAAGTTCCTTAAGATTTTGATTTTTTTGCACTATTAGACTGATGTCTGATTCACCGGGTAACCGGTAAATAGCCATAATTAATCTTTTTTTGAGTACCATATCCAGTGCAT